>CAUTZW010000076.1:0-12230 GCA_963543045.1 uncultured Treponema sp. | reverse complement strand
AAATGCCAGCACTTTTGATTGAATATTATCGCCGAGTTCGTAGCCCTCTTTTATCGCGATGACTTTAACGCCACGCTCTAAGAACCTGTTTAAGATCTTCTAAACAGCAGCGATATAAAAGTCAGTATTATACTTTCTCTCACAGTTTTTCCAAAGCCTGCGTTGGTTTTCAAGCTATGCAAAGCTCCGTTCCACTATCCAGCGTTTGGGAATTACTTCGAATATATATAATTCATTGCGCTTGACTACTTGTACCGTTACTTCTTTGCCAAAAACTGCCTTGACATCATCGGCAAACGGGTTGCCGTTGTAGCCGCCGTCACACAAAATGCTTTTTACTTCTGTCAGCCTATCTTTATTTTGCTCAAAAGCGAGTAATGCACCGGTTCTGTCGGTAATATTGGCTGCCGTTATGGAGAGGGCATGCGAGAAACCTTGCGTATCGACCGCTATGTGACGCTTTATCCCTGATATTTTCTTGCCCACATCGTATCCTTTCCCTTCGGTGCTGTCAGTATTTTTAATGCCCTGCGCATCTACTATAAGCAAGCTGCTCTTGCAGGACTTGCGCCTCTGTTTTATACGGACCTCTCCAATTAATTTTTTTAAGCACCGGTGTAGAAGGCTCTGCTGCCCATCCGACGGTTTATTCCATATGCTAAAATAATAGTAAACGGCATTCCATTTAGGAAAACCTTCAGGCAGCAGACGCCACAGGCAGCCGCTTTTTAGCAGATACAATATGGCACAAAATACTTCATATGGGTCGACTTTACTCGGCGCGTTTTTTTCGTCCAGTTTCTAATACGGGGCAGATTTGTTCGAATTGTTCGCGCGTTATGTCGCTGGGATATTGCTTTCTCATACTTCCATTATACATAGTACTAGATATTAAACAGGTTCTAAGAATTCTTATTCATCTGTAGACATTGCAGATGAGCTAGAGGCTTACATTGAAGTAGATAAAAAGAAGGAGGAATATCTTCTGAACGATTTTCCCGGAAATGTTTATGAACTTGAATATAAGGAATCGTCCGATTATCAAGAGGGCAGATTCTATAAATGCGGTGTTTTTCATCCATCACAAAAGTCTATGAAAAGATAAAAGAAGAAATCAAAGACTTTCAGGATTTAAATTCTGAGATTCTCTCGTTCCGCTTAATCAAATATAAGATTGATGACAGGGACAATTATGTTGATGGTAAATTCCTGCTTGATTCAAAAGACCCGGAAGGATTCCATATTCATACATTAGGTTCTTCTTTTATGGAGCATGAGTTCTACAGCGAACATTGCGATGGATTTGATAATTTCCTGGTTCTGATTCCGCATCCGTTCCGTAATGGAGATATAATCCGCCGAATTAATGATGGAATGATGGGGGTTGTTTGCAATCTTCAGAATGATGAAGTCTTCTTTGAATCTCTCCATAAACGGGAAAGACGAGGAGGGGATATCTCCGACGTTGGTATTCCTGCTGATTATCTTGATGAAGAAACTTTTACTTACGAACATCTGGCTTTCTTTCCAACAATCTGCGAAAAGGTTGATGTAGCCTCTTGCAAAGAAAGCAATCCTGCCATCCCTATGTTAGAAGCGTGTGCAACAGTTATGAGCGGTAACGGCTCTTTTGAATATCTCTTCCGTCGGATCGTGCGTCGGATGGGCGGAATGCCACTGCGTCATCGGAAACTCGCTGCCGTAGACGATGCGCCCTCCGTATCCTGCCGCGCGGATTTGTCGTATCGCATTTTCAGCTGGCATTTCCAATCGTAGATTCTCACCATTGCCGTCGGACGTTTTGCGGCGGTAATGACAGCGCATCTTTTTCCGCCGCCGCTTTTATTCAACTGCGTCCGCAAAGCTTTCGCACAGTTCGGCTTCTGTGGGGTCGTGCGTCGGGTGCGCGGAATGCAAATGCGTTATCGGAAAGTCACTGCTGTAGATGATGCGCTCTCCGTATCCTGCCGTGAGTATTTTCTGTATCGCATCTTCGGCTGCCATTTTCTGCCGCCGCTTTTATTTAACCGCTCCCGTAAGGCTTTCGCGCAGTTTCGCTTCCATCGGGTCGTGCGTCTGGTGAGCGGAATGCCAATGCGTTATCGAAAAATCGCTGCCGTAGATGATGCTCCCTCCGTGTCCTGCCGCGCGGATTTGTCGCATCGTATCTTAGACTGTCATTTTCCGCCGCCGCTTTTATTTAATCGCTCCCGTAATGCTTTCGCGCAGTTCCGTTTCCATCGGGGCGTGCGTCGGATGGGAAGAATGCCAGTGCGTTATCGGAAAGTCGCTGCCGTACACGAGGCGCCCTCCGTATCCTGCCGCGCGGATTTGCTGCACCGCATCTTCGGCTGCCATTGCGGTATCGCAGACGGTGTTGGGATAGTTTTTCAACATAGTCAGCGTTTCGCTTACGGGGCGGCAGTGCGCAAGCTGCACGAGTGCGCGCGGATGCGCTTTTATAAACGGCTCGAACAAACGGGGACTGTCGCACGTATCTTCTCCGCAATGAATAAGAATCCGTTTTCCGTGCCGCTCGGCATAGTCAAACACTGATTTGGCAAGGGACGCCGTGTGCGCATCGTGCACGTTCCACGCTTGCGCGCGCGGGTGAATCTTAAACCCGTCGTACGGCGTTTCCGCCATTGCGCGCTCGATCGTAACGCCGGCGCTTTTTGCAAAATGAACGTCCGGCACAACCCAATAGAGCGCGTGCGCCTGCATACCGATTTCTTCTGCGGCGTTCAGCGCATCCCGTACTTCACGGCGCACGCCCTCATACAAATCGAACGCCGTAGGAGCCGCCTCATATATGCTCTTTTCGGCGCGGGCGGCAGCGCTCTCTTTGCAGTACAGGCAGCTCGTCGTCGAAGAAAACCATACTTCCCGAACGCCCGCAGCGTAAAGCGCGGCAAAAACGCGGTCGGCAAAGTAATACGCCGCCCCGTATTGTCCGATATGCACGTGATAATCGCACCGAATCTGCTGCGCTCTCATGTTCCGCTCAAACTTCCGCGCGTCCCTAAACGGTCAGCGGACGGCGCAGTGCTTTTTCCGCCAGTCCAAAACGATTTGTTTGTTTTTAGCGGCGACGGCGCAAAAGTGGCGGTTGACTTCAAGCGGATTTCCGGTGGGAGATTCGTTGGCGTTCCGCACCATGCGCGGGGCGCAAAAGGCGGCTTTGTCGCACTTGGCGCATTCGCCGCCGCCCATGTCTTTGAGTTTGAGCGAGCGGAGCCATTTTATTTTTTCCGAATTGTCCCAAATCTCTTTGAGCGGCGTTTGATTGACGTTGCCGAGCACCATTTCCTGCCAGCCTGCGCACGAATAGACGTTGCCGTTTGCGACCATACAGCACGTTGAAATGCCGACTCCGCAGAGCCGTCTGTCGGGATTCAGCTGATTTTTCGAGACTCTTTCCTCAAAATCCGGTACAAGAATCGACGCTTTATAGTCTTCATCCGCTTCCATAATGCTCGTAATTACCCGTCCCGCTTCTTCAACGGAGAGGCGGTGTGAAAGGTTTTCGGTTTCGTGATTGTATTCCGCCATCATAATGTAGTCTGTCTGCGCACGGATTTTATGCTCGTTACACCATTTCAGCACGTCAAGAAAGTCGTCTTTGTTCGCTTTCATCGTGGGACAACTGACATGGAGCGGAAGGTCGTTTTCGATAAGCGTAAGGATTGCCGCCTTCGTTTTTTCAAAACTGCCGGGCAGCTTGGTAATGGCATCGTGATGTTCGGGATTCATTGAATATAAGCTCACCTGCACGGACGAGACGTTGCCTTCTTTCATTGCCGCAACGATGTCGTCGTTTAAGAGCGTGAGATTGCTTAAAATATTGACGTAAAAGTCGTAATTTTTTGCCGCCCGTAAGAATTCCACAAAATGAGGATTCATCATCGGTTCGTCGCCGCTCAACGTGAGGGAAAGTACGCCCATTTCGCTCAACTGTTCAAGGACGCTGTAATAGAGCTTGGGCTGAATGTCATACAGTTTGAATTTATGCGGGATGTAACAGTGCACACAGCGTTCGTTGCAGCGGCTGGTCAATTCGATTTGAAAGGAAGACAGGTGCGGCTTATCCTTAAAATGCGCTTCCAAAAAAGTTTGCGTGTCGGCGTCCGCCCGTTTGGTCTGCGGCGTAAAGTCTTCTTTTGCCGTCTTCGGTAAGATTGCGCGGTAGGTAAAGCCCGTGTCCGCTGCGTCAAGTTCCGCCGCCGTTTCGCCTTTGACGATAAAACCATCTTCAACGAGCGCGTCGTAAAATTCTTCTGCGTCTCTTAGAATCGTCTCTTTATCGACCCCGACAAAGGATTGCAGGATTTTATCCGCAAGTTCATCGAGCGTTTGCGGCTTCCTGCTAAGCGCCGTCAAAAAAACGGTGCCGCTTTTATTCATAATTCTGTCGTTAAAAATGCCGGTGGACGTAATGTAGCCCACCCCGTCGTAATTACGGATGTATGTGTCTTTTTTTTGACGATAGTACATAGTGCCTCCTTTTTTATGCGGGAAAATTGCCGTGCAAAACCGCTTGGTGCTTTTAGCGGCGCTCGTTGCTTATTGCAAAGTGATGTGTATTTTTCCGTTTAATAATTGTGTTTCAAGTTCGTCTTTATACCGGTTGATAATTTCTTTTTTTATTTTTTCGGCTATATCATCCGACAGCGGTGTATGCAGTCTTCCCGCCAAAGATTTCCCGTCATTGCCGATAGGTTCTATACTAATGGTAAAATTACAATCCAAGCCTTTTACCTCATTGAAAGTTTCATCTTGTTCTAACCCTAAATCGTTTTTATCGATAACCATATTCGTTTTCTCCTTGATGAAGCAATTAAAATTGGGGCAGCACAATGCCCTGCCCCGCGGCGTGTGCGGTACGCGTACCAGACGGGCAGCCGTACCGCACAGAGCTTACACATGCGTACTATGCAGTACGTTCACACTGTTTGCACCAGTAGTCGCCACCAGCATCCTGTGCCGGGCAGCCTGCTGCATACGAACCGGCAGCGGCATTCTGCGCTACCATTTGCGGTTTTTCGTAAGTCATAGCCTTCTCCTTATGAATCTTTTGCGCGTGCAAAAGCAGATAAGATTATACGCCGCCGACGGCGGCTTTCATTGCGGGCTTTCCGGACAACCCGTTATGAACAAATAAAAAGACGCAGCGGGCGGCTCCATAAGAGAAGCCGTCCGCTGCGTCTTTTTGCGTAATTGTATATAAGAAAAAAGAGATTTATTGCTTATGTGTTGTGTTGTGTTGTGTTGTTGCGCGCCGCGCAATGGTTACTACGTTCATAGGTAGGATAATAGCCGAAAAAAGCAAAAGGGGCAAGCGCATTGCGGCAGGAAAAATCAGCGGCGCGCGCATAAAAAAAGACTTACCGCACCGCTCGGTAAGTCTTTTGCAAACGCGGTAATTAGGCGTCGTAGCCTTTTACCGGCGCGCTTTCATCCCAGCCTTCTACGATTGCAACGCCGCTCGAAGTTCCGATGCGGTTCGCGCCGGCTTCAATCATGCTGACAAGCGCGCGGGCGGAACGGATACCGCCGGACGCTTTTACGCCGAACGACTCCCCGACCGTCTGCCTCATTAAACCGACGTGATGAACGGAAGCGCCGTTCGGTAAAATTTCTCCGCTCGGGCTTTTCGGCACGGCAAAACCAGTCGATGTTTTTACAAAGTCCGCTCCAGCGCGCACTGCGCACAAGCAACACGTTTCAATCGTATTATCTTTTAAGAAACACGTTTCAAGTATCACTTTGACGGTAACGGTGCGCCCGCACTCCTCCCCCGCTTTCCGCGCGGCTTTTACCACGCCGGCAATATCCGTTTGAATATCATTAAAGCGGCAGTCAATCGCTGCGCTCATGTTGATTACCATGTCCACTTCATCGGCGCCGTTTGCAACGGCACGGGCGGTTTCGGCAGCCTTGTCCTCTGTCGTCGTTGCGCCGAGTGGAAAACCGATTACGGTGCAGACTTTCACGCCGCTATCGGCAAGTTCGGCTTTGCAGATGGAGACAAAACACGGATTTACGCACACGGAGGCAAACTTGTACTGTTTTGCTTCGTTACATAACCGGATAATGTCATTTATTCCGCAATTCGGCGCCAAAAGGGTATGATCAATAAAAGATGCAAGTTTTTCTTTCGTCATGGCGACAGTATAAGGCAGCGCCAACAATTATTCAATGTTTCCATATAGTTTATCCGCCGCAAAAGAAGTTCCGGGCGCAGCGCGCTCGGCGTTTTTCCGTCCGCTTGCCGCCGGAAGTATCTCCGGCAGCTAAAAATAGTACGGCCCGTCAAGCTGGCTTCCAACCCGCATCGATATGTCAAGATAGCCTTTTTTCTTTTTGCGCGTGTTTAAATCGACTGCGATGACCGAATTGTTTTCCAAAAACTCAACGCCCATCACATAAATGGGATCGGTAACCGAAAAGCCCCATTCGTCGGCGATACTGCCGCCGATGATGTTAGCGACGGTAAATTTACGCGAAAAGACCGTCGATGAAGGCTCAAGCTCCATACCGAAAATCGGAATGAACGTGCGGGAAAGCAGGTCGCTGCGGTACATTTCGTAGCCGGGGTTTTCCGGCCGCTCATCAAGATAGACGAGCGCGCGCCGATCCTGTCCGTCGTGCAAGAAAGTGCACGGCACAATCGTTTCCGGTATATGCGATCGGAAGAGCGTTTGTAACGCTTCAAGATTATCCACCGCGCGATCTCCGGCTCCGGTAATGACGTCGCCTGCCGCCATGCCCGCCCTGTTTGCGCTGCCGCCGGGCATAACGTACTGTATTTCAAGCCCGCTGTCCGTCTGTCCGTATTTTTTCGTGCGGCCGAACGCGCCGAGCCACACATGGTTGCGCTTGCCGCCGCTGTAGAGAAAGGGCAGATCTTGGCGCAGATATTCAATCGGAATGGCGAAATTCAATCCCTGATACTTTTGAATGCCGGCAAATGCAATCGCCTGAACGCGCATTTTGGCATCGATGCAGGGGCCGCCGGAATTTCCTGCGTTTATCGGCGTATCGATTTGAAAAACGCCCCCGCCGGAAAAAAGTTTTCTGTCGACATTGGAAACGATACCGCTCGTAATGGTGCCGTTGAGTCCGAGCGGCGCGCCGATTGCCGAAATGGTATCTCCGATTGCAAGCTGCGCGCCGGAACCGAGTTCCAAAATGAACGGCGGCTCTACTTCCGCTTTTAAAAGCGCCATATCAAGCATCGCGTCCCAGCCGATTACTTTTGCGGGAATGCGCAAAGAATCGTCGTGCGCCGGTTTGATGAACAGGCGCGTGTAGCCTTCGTGTTTGGGATCGACAAGATCCGAGATGACGTGCTGATTCGTTACAACATAGCCGCGCCGGTCGATGAAAAAGCCCGAACCGATAACGCGGTCGGCAAAACCTGCGCCGTTTTCGACCTTTATGCCGCGGTCGACCCAGATGGTAACGGTGGCATTGATGCAGTCCGGGATTGTTTTCGGAAAATGCGCGGGAGATGGGGAAAAGCCCGGCACATCGCGCAAAAAATCTGCGGTAAGCGTTTGGTATGATTTCGGTAAATCCGCAAAATCGGCGTAACCGGTACTTTCCAGCGACTGATAATATTTGAGCGCATCCGCGTATTTTTTTTCTTCGACCGCTTTTTGCAGCAGCGTAAAGAGATTTGCCTGCATCTTTTGCAGCGTCGCATCGTCCTTGAGCAAAAAGGCGCGCCAGAGCGCTTTCACGGGCAACTCCGGCGCCATCTTTTCAATCAGCCGCTTTTCGTTGTCGATCACATCCTGCGCCGTGTAGTCCGGCGGGGAAAAAACGGTGTGCGGCTGCTTGAGGCTTGAACATGACGCGCACAACGCCGCGGCCGCGGCCATCGAAAGAAGGGTCAGTTTTTTTCTCATACTGCGTCCGCTTATTGCCCGTTTTGAGCGCCGCCCGTTTTTTCTTTTTCAGCGGAAGGAGAAGCGGAAAGAACGCGGGCGTAAATATTTTTCCCGATTCTGACGGCAAGCATTCTGGCCGCGCCGCGCTGCAAAATCTCACAGACGCCTTGTTCATTTTTCCGCTCAAAATGTTCCATTATAAAGCGTTCGTTGTCGGAGGCGCCTCCGGCTCCCAGCCAGAAAAACTGTTCGCCGTCCCCATGCGATACGTGCAGCTCATCGCTTCCGGAAAGCACCTTCACCGGCTGGCCGTTCATCGACGTAATCGTGACAAGTTTGTGTTCCGGCAGCTGGTAGAACAGCGCATCTTCCATGAGCGGCTCGTCGGCCTTTTTTTGCGGGTAGCGTTTGTAGCGCACATTCCATTCGCCGTCGCCGTCGTTATCCCAGCTGGAGGTTTTACCGCCGAACGGATGGTATTCTTCGGTAAAATCCACGACGGTATCGGCATTCGTGTCGATTTGGATCGTTTTCAGATAGATGCCGGAATTGTTTTCCGCCATGCCGAACAGCGTTTCCGTCAGCGCGGACGAATAATCGATCCCGCTATCGGCTTGTTTTTGCGGCGTATAACCGAATGTCTCCGTCGTTTCAAAAATCCCGTCGCCGTTATTGTCGACCGAACGCATGTACGGAATCCCCTTATCGAATAAGGTGCGCGCGTACACCTTGCCGCCGCAGCGGTAATCGGCCGTCTGCGTTACGCCGTCGAGCACCGAAAAGCGAATGACCGCCCCGTCCCGCTCCGCCGACGGCACTTCATACGACGAACAGACAGTCAAAAGATTTTTCCATTCGACGGCGGGCGTCTTTTCAAGAACGTGCGGCACGAAGAACACCGTTCCCGCAAGTTTTTTCGCCGCAGGGAGCGCGCGCATTTCAAACGGCGTCCATTTAAATGTTTCGTTAAGCAGGTTGAACTTTTTTTCAAAACCGGCGTTCTGCACGTCCGCTTTGTAAATGACCTGAACGGCATACGGGAAGGTTCCGTAAATCAGCTGTAAATTTTCAGTCGGAACGGCGACATTGAGCGGCACGCCGAAATCGCATTCGGCCCTCCATTCGATAACGCCGTCATGCTCTTTGTCCCACGAAACAAGCTGCGGCCGGCCGCGCGCATACTGCACAGTCATATTCGGTTCGCCGTCGCCGTCAGTGTCCTGCGTAATGGTACCGTTATAAGAATCGAGGTGCATTTTTACGGACGCAATCGTTTCGCGCTTGGTAATGAGCGCAAGCATATCGGTAAGGTCTTCAAGCGAAACCATGCGGTCGGCGAATTCGCAAAAATAATTCCACGCTTCCTGCTGAGAGGCGATGCCGGCCCTCAGCGCGGCGACCGCATACAGCGGATGCGACATGCCGTGCGCGGCAAATGCATTGAGCATACGCGTTTGTTTTTCCCCTTCGGCAAAAAGCGCCGCATAAATCTCAAGTTCCGCATCGGGCGCATCGTATGCGGGCATTCGGGCGATGAAGGTACCGGCAATTTCTTGAACGAGCGCGGCATTTGCGCGGGCGCTGCGGTGATTCATGCGGCGGAGCGCATATTCCTGCTTAAAAAAAAGGCGCGGAAAGCGGGAATCTTCCGGATAAATTTTCCGTGCCGCATCTATCTTTCCGCGCGCCGTTTGGATTCCTTCCGCCGTCCGCATCCGGTAAGAGGCCTTTGCGCGGATGAATTCGGCATCGGAAGAATGGATAAACGGAGATGAGTCGAGCGTATGAATCGCGTCGGCGTATTTCCCCGTGTCGCAGAGGATATCCGCATACAAAATCCGCGCGCCGTCCCGATTGTAATCGACCCACTGCTCATCGGAGAGCGAATGCGCGACCAGCGACAAAATATCCGCCTTCGGAAAACCGAGCGCAGTCTTTGCGGCCGCTTCCATATACCACAAATCGGCTACGGAGCTGTCGTACGCAATGCCGAGCGACGCATTTGAAAGCGCGCCTTCAAAGTCTTCCGATTCAATGCACGATTCGCACAATTTTAGGTAGCGCACCGCCGTCTGCCGGTTTGCTTTTTTGAGCGAATTATCTTCGGCATGCAGCCGGACGGGTATTCCGCTCATAAAAATCAATATGCCCCAAAAAACAAAGGATTTGCCGCTCATGTCGATCTCCTTACAATCCAATCTGGAAAACCCAGCACGCTGCCTGCGATGCACACAATGTCCTGCTCCGTATCGGCGATGTTCTGCACAATCGGAATCCGCGAACGCACGCCGGACGGAACGCGCCAATCCGAAAAAATGCCCGATACGGAACGCAGCTGCCCCGTCGTGGTCCGCACCGCATCCGCCTGCTGCCGACTTCTGATGCAAAGCGGAAGACGCATCCCGCAAAGCGCTAAGGCGTCCGCGCCGTTACCGAAGCGGAGCGTTATTGCGCCGTCGCACGATGAAACGCTTACCGTTCCGAACGGCAGCTCGTACACACCGATTTTTTCGATTATAACAAAAAAGCATAATTCAGTCGCTAGATTTTTTTGCTTTTCAACCGAAATATAACTCCGGGAAAAAGATACGGAGATACCTGCAGCCGAGACGGAAAAGGATTCGGCGCGCCCGGCCAATTCTTTTTCGGCGGATTCGATGAGGGAATACGGGATGCGCCGATCCGTTTTCAGCATGGCGAACGCCTTAAAAAACAGCCGCCGCCGGATTGCCGGATGGCATGCCGCAAAGGTTTTTCTATCCATGCGGAGCGTCTCTCCGTCCCGGTCCCACCGGTAGCGCGCCGCAAACGCCTCCAGCGCATCGGAATCTTCCGCAGTTTTTTTTGCGCCGGAAAGGAGCGCCGCCTGCCATCCGGCAAATTTATCGTCGAGAATCGGGATGAGCGTATGCCGAATCCGGTTTCGGAGATAGGTTTCGTCGCAATTCGTGCTGTCGGTGCGCCACGGAACGCCTTGCAGCGTGAGATAGGACCCGATTTCCGCGCGCGTAATGTCGAGCATGGGGCGGACGAAGCGCCCGCGGACGGCCGGAATGTCCCCCGACGTGCCCTGCAAAAAGCGCATCAGCTGCGTTTCGAGCCGGTCGTTTTTATTGTGCGCAAGGCAGAGGCAGCCGATGCGTTCGCTTTTGATGAATTCATCGAAGGCTTCGTAGCGCAAAAAGCGCGCGGCTTCTTCAATACCGTTTTTACGGCGGGCGGCGCACGCCTCTACCAGTCCCCGCTCGAATGTTTTTACGGAAAGTTTTACGTCAAATCCGGAATCGCAAAGCGCCTTGCACAGGGAGGCAACATGAGCCGCATCCCCTGCCGTCTCTTCCGGCTGCCGGATGTTGTGGTTAATTGTGATCACGTTGAGCGCGCACCCCGAATCGGACAAAATATGGGTGAGCGCGATAAGGAGCGCCGATGAATCCGCGCCGCCTGAAACGGCGGCTCCTACGGAAAGGTTCGCCGCTTTCAAAGCGTGCGCTGATATTCCGCACAATGTAAGCGCGCGCCGGATGCGCCCTTCAAATGCACGAATATCGACATCTTTTTTCATAGGGATTCGGACTATGAAAATACAAAAAAGCGCCGATGTGCTCAGCGCTTTTTAGAAAAGCCGTTCTCTTGCTATACCGCAATTTATTTTATGGAAGAAAACTTAGCGAGCCGGAGAAATACTCACCAACTGCGATTCGCCGTCGGTCAAAACCGTTACGTCATTTCCCAAAGCTAAATCCTTTACCTTCAGGGAATCCCCGATATTCAATGCAGCGACATCAGCGACAATACGCTCCGGCAGATTCTTCGCCGTCGCCTGAATTTTTACCGATGGCGTATGCTTTAAAAAGAAGCCGCCCTTCAATACGCCCGCGGGAGTTCCGGAATACTGCACTTTCATCATTGCCGTAACCTTTTGATCGTCGGCAGGAACAAAAAAATCCGCGTGCAAGACTTTATCGCTCCGGATTTCATATTCGGTGTCCTTTATTAAAGCGGTAGACGCCTTGCCGCCGTCAATTTTAAGCTCAATGGTGGTAGTTGCCGTTATCGAACGCCACACTTTGTTGAATTCGACCGCATCGACATCCAGCATTGTCGATTCGCCTTTTGAATTATAAACAACCGCCGGTATATGACCTGCCGCCCGCATCCGTTTTGCAGCCGCCTTGCCGCAGTCTTTACGGGTAGAAGCATTGATTACCAATTTAGCCATTTTCGGAACTCCTTCATAAATAAACAAAATTCTCTATTTTCTGGGACGACAGGATTCGAACCTGTGGAATGACGGCACCAAAAGCCGTTGTCTTACCGCTTGACGACGTCCCA
>CAUTZW010000075.1:0-12818 GCA_963543045.1 uncultured Treponema sp. | reverse complement strand
TTTTTTTTTTCTCTTTTTATTCTTATACATTTTTTTTTAAAAACATTTTCCCCCCCCCCCCCCCCCCCCCTGTCAAGCGGCTTTCTCGTATATCTTTGTGCGGAGGTGGCACAAAAAGAAGCGGGCGGCTATAATGCCCGCATACTACGCGGAAACGGGGGAACGTATGACTCGAGAAGATGAAATTGCGCTCAAAGCGGCGCGCGCGTCCACGCTTAAATCGCTGAAAATCAAAAAGAAGCTGCGCATCCGGCAGATAGAGGAAGAGGCGGCGGAAAAAATACGCGCGCTCCACATTCAGTATGCCGAAGATCCGGAACGGCTCAAAGCAAAGTACGCCGCGGCCGATTACGCCAAAAGCGAAAAGGCGCGGCGGCGGGCGGAACGGGCGATTGCGCGGGAGAAAGCGCACATCGAGCGGCAGAATAGATTCCGGCCGTTTTCGTTGGGCGAAGAGATTTGCAGTTCGATTATTCAGGGAATGGGCGCGGGACTATCCATCGCGGCAACAGCCCTGCTCGATGCCATTACGCTTGACCGCATTCCTCCTGAGCGCCGGACAGTATATTTTGCGCTCTTTACGGCGTTAGGCGCAGCGATGACCTTCAATTATCTGATGTCGCTGCTGCATCATGCGATTCCCGCATGGGGGGCAAAAGAAGTGTTCAAACGGCTCTGCCGCGCGGGCGTTTTTGCCGTCATTGCGTGCGCGTATGCGGCGTTCGCCTACGATATCTTTCCGCTTGCGCCGGTATACGTTGCGACGGTTACGGCAACAGTGTGGCTCATCTGCCTCACCGGACTGCTCATGTATGCGATTGCCGGCAGCCGCCTCGAAATCGTCAATCTGATTCTGTGCGCAGCGCTCATCGGCATCGGCCTGTTCATCTGTCGCCAGCTGCATCAAACGCTTTCCGCCCGAAGCTTCGGAATGCTCGCCGCATCCGCAATCTGCTTTACCGGCGGACTAATTTTTCAATGGCTCCGGCAAATCAAATACTTCCACGCCCTCGGCGACCTCATCTTGCTAATCGGGAGTGTCCATTTCTTTTTCTCCCTCTTTTTCATTGCCGGCTGAAAGAACGGCACGACCAGAAGGATAGCGGGAGTCCGTGAGGATGGCGAATCTGTTGCCAAGCGTGCTGTGGCTTCGGCCGATCGCCTGATAGGTCTGTTGCGGATGCCCACTGGTGTGCTTTGCTTGCGGGTACGGAAGATGTAACGCACACCAGCGGAACAGTGAGCGGACAGCGAATCGGGGTGTGCGACATATCCACTGCCGACTGCACAACAGCTTCGGCCGGATGAATATCTGCACTGCCGAACACGTAACAGCTCTGGCCTACGGAGATGTGTATCTTTTGCGAGTGCGTTGAGATTCCTGCGAATCTACACTGGTATTGTCGGACTTGCAGCCATATAGAAGATGCGGTGCCGCCAGCGGAACAGCGAACAGTCAACCGGCACGAGCAGTATATCATCTTCTGCCGAGCCTGCCGCGATTCCGGCCGCCGGTTCTGTTGCTGGATGCGCGTTGACGTTGGTACACTGGACTGGTGGAGGTGGAAGATGCGAGGCAGAGCTAGCAGGTATGGAAGGACGCGACGTAGGTCGGCGGAACACCGAGCGGCCAGCCGACCATGCAACAGCTTCGGCCGAGTCGCCACTCCCCGCCGGGGTGCGCGTTAATCCGCTTTGCTTGCGAGCATACGCATGGCATTCAGCACGGCGAGTACGGCAACGCCGACGTCTCCGAAGATGGCAAGCCACATGCCGGTGATGCCTGCGGCGCCGAGCAGCATGACGGCGGCCTTGACTCCGAGCGAGAGGACAATGTTTTGCCGGACGATGCGGAGCGTGCGTTTGGACAGGCGCACGGCTTCAGCGATTTTTGACGGTTCATCGCTCATGATAACGACGTCGGCGGCTTCGACTGCGGCGTCTGCGCCGAGCGCGCCCATGGCGATGCCGACATCCGCGCGGGACAATACCGGGGCATCGTTGATGCCGTCGCCGGCAAATGCGAGCGCGCCGCATTTTTTTCCGCCCTTTTCAAGCTGCTGCAGCAATTCTTCAATCTTATGCACTTTATCTTCCGGCAAAAGATTCGTGTACACGGCCGCAATCCCCGCTTCCGCAGCCGTTTTATGCGCCGTTTTCGATTCGTCGCCGGTCAGCATGACGATTTCTTTTACGCCGAGCCGCTTTAAATCTGCCACCGCCTGTGCCGCATCGGGTTTAATTTCGTCGGCAATCACGATGTGCCCCGCATACGCGCCGTCAACCGCAAGATGCACGAGCGTTCCCGCATCCTCGTCGAGACAGCGCATCGCGCAATCGATATAATTTTCCGCCATGAGTTTTTCATTGCCGGCAAGCACAAGCCGCCCGTCGATCGTTATCCGGATTCCCTTGCCGCTGAGCTCCTCCGCGCCGTCCGTTTTGATTTTCGAGCAGCAGTCGCCATGATGCGCCGCTTTGAGCGATTTCGATACCGGATGATCGGAAAACTGTTCGGCATGAGCGGCAAGCGCAATCAATTCTTCTTTTGAAAAAGCGGATGTTGCGCCCGGATGCACTTCGGTTACGGTAAACGTCCCTTTCGTGAGCGTTCCCGTTTTGTCGAAAACCGCCGTTTTCAGATTCGATAGGGCTTCGATGCTTGCGCTGCCCTTTAGGAGAATGCCCTTACGCGCCGCAAGACCGATGCCGCTGAAAAACGACATCGGCACGGAAATGACCATCGCGCACGGGCAGGAAACGACGAGAAAAATAATGGCGCGGTATATCCACGTGTGCGCGTCGCGCGTCAGCAATGCGGGAACGATTGCAACCAGCAGCGCGGCGATGCAGACAATCGGCGTGTAGATTTTTGAAAACCGCGTGATAAAGCGTTCCGTGCGCGTCTTTTTTTCCGCCGATTCTTGGGTGAGCTTGATAATCCGCGCCGCAGCCGATTCCGCCGCCGGACGGGTCGCCCGAATTTCGATAAGCCCCCGCAGATTCAGCGCGCCGGAGAAGACTTCGGCCCCTTCCGACACGTCGATCGGAGCCGATTCGCCGGTCAGCTGCGCGTTGTTGATCATCGATGCGCCTTTTATGATAACGCCGTCGACCGGAATCCGCTCGCCCGCTTTGACTTGGACGGTATCCCCTGCCCGCACGTCCTCCGCCGGAACTTCGATCGCCGCCCCGTTCCGGATAACGGTCGCTTTGTCGGGACGAATGTCCATGAGGGCGCGTATGGATTTTTGGCTTTTGTCGACGGCGTAATCCTGAAAAAACTCCCCGACCTGATAGAAAAGCATGATGGCCGCAGCTTCGGCATGTAAACCGAGGCACGCCGCCCCAATCGATGCCGCAGTCATCAGAAATTGCTCTTCAAAAAGCCTGCCGCCGATTATATTGCGCACGGCTTGCAGCACGACAGGCTTACCGCATAGCAGATACGAAAGAAGAAAAAGCGCGCCCGACGCAAAATCCCGCACATTTCCGGTGACGGCCAGCTGCGCGTCCAACTGCGGAAACGGCAGATGCTTTATGACGACCGCCGCCGCAAACAACGCCGCCGCTCCGATTATCTGCTTGAGCTGCAAGGCATGTTCGTGCCCGCCGCATCCGCAATGCATATGCCCGTGCGAGCAGCACGAACAGCCCGCATCCCCGTGTTCGTGATGCGCCCCGCACTCGTGCACGTGCGCTCCGTTATGATGATGCGCCGCCTTGCCCGCGCAGGCGCAGCCGTCGTGTTCATGCGCGCTGTCGTGCGCATGTTTTTCTTGTTCCGTCATAGCGATACTCCTTATTTTATTTTTATTTTCCGAACGCGCCGCGCAAATGACTGGCGTTGCACTCAGTCAGCACAGTGCGAGGCGTGATTTCTACGGTTGTGCCGGCGGACGAGCCCCCGAAAGGCTGCAGTGACCGACGATCCAACTTGTGCGGCCAGCATCCCGTGGACAACCGCCTGCACAAAAAGCGCAGGCGGCAGTGTCGGCTATGCTTGAAAATTGCACTGTCCGCACTGCCGCCTGAAAAGCCGTCTGCCCGTTGTGTAAGGCGGTGCGCCTCCGGACAACGGGCGGGCGCGTTTACTGCATTTCAACGACGGCGCAGATCGGGTCGTGGTCGCTGAAATAGCCCTGCGCTCTTGTGAATTCAGAATTGATGTTCAAGATGTCCGCTTGCAGGTTCTTTGCGTACTTTTTGTTCACGAGCAGATTGTCGAGCACCTGCGAGTTTCCCTGATACACGTAGGTGTGCCGCTCGTTTTTCGGCAGGATTTCAACGGCGCTCACCATTAAGTCGCCTTTGACCGCTTGCAGCGTCGGCGAAAATTCAAAGTCGTTCATATCGCCCATGGTCAAAAGCACTGCGTCCGGGAACGCCTGATTCAGCGTCTTCAAAAAATCGCCGATGTACCGGCCTTCAGGAATCCGCACCTCTTCCGATTTTCTTTTGACCGGCTGATTTGCCGAATAGAGCTTGTCGTCCGCCCGCTTGGACTTGAGATGATTGACGACGACGAATACGTCTTTGTTGCCCGGCAAGAACTGCAAATGCGCCACGAGCGGCTTACGCACTTCGTCGAAGCACGGTTCGCTGTTGCCGATTCTGCCCGGATTATACGTGAGCTTGCCGTCTGCAATGGCCGTATCGGTAACGGCGTCGCCTTGATTCAGGTACGGAACGCCGATTCTGTCTGTCCGGTACAAAACGGCATTGCGGATGTGCATTGCCGGCCAACCGCCATCCTTCAAATCAAGCGGCGCGACCGTTACATATTTGTACGCAACGCCCGACGCCTTTTGTATTTCGTCGACAATGGCGGTGAGCGTTTTTTCCGCACTCAATTCCGGCGTTTTCTCCGCCCCGCCGTCATCATCGCCGACTTCAATCAATCCGATGATATCCGGCAACTTCAAATCGTCCCTGACCTGCGCCGCCAAAACCTTTACGCGCTCCATTCCGTCGGCAATCGTAAAGTTTTCGATGTTGTACGATGCGACGCTCAGGTTTTCCGGCGCGTAAACCAGCCGGTTCGTGTCGCGCTTCGTCGTCCCTTCAACCAGCGGCGGCAGCGGCAGCGTGTTGAACACCTTGTAGTTGGAATAGGTGAACGTCAGAATCCCCGTAATGTCGCCGTCGAAGCGGTCGCCGGGATTCGGCACAAAGTCCGGATCCTTAAACAGTTTGCCGTTTCTGAGCGAAATAAATTCATCGCCGACTAAAATCTTTTGCGTCTGTTCGTTTTCATACGAATACAGAACGCCGCCGTTATTCGTGCGGTCTTTTGCATACTTGCCGTTCTGCGCGAGCACGCCGATTTCCCCGTAGGATTCGGCAACGCCCGTGATAACCGGCTTTTCGATTTTTACGAGCATTCCTTCCAGAGATTCGTAAAAATCCATCGCATTCGCTTTGCCGTTCAATTTGTCCGTTATTTTACCGGTGTGAATTTTCTGCGGGATTTTTTTCGGATCGATGGCCGTAGCCTTTACCGAATGCCCCTTGCTCACAACCCGAACATCCGCAGCGTGAATCGCCGTAACCGTCAACTCCGCAGGATTCGGCTTTCCGAATTGAATTTCCGCAGCCGTTCCGCTCACCGAAGCCAAATCGCCCGCTTCGACCGGCGTTTCCCCCTTATATTCGACCCAAATGCCCTCCGACGTCATCGGATTTTTATCCGGCTTGGCGCTCTGCATATAAAAACCGCTGTTGTATTTGGTGCGGTACACCGCCGTTACGATGCCTTCGACAGCGGACACTTCTTTTCCATTATATGGAGACGTATGTCGCTCCCCCTGAATTTCTGCAATACTGAGTGCGGAGACCGCCGACACCGCTCCCAGCCCAACTGCAAAAGCTGCCGCTAAACCGATTCTATTGCGCATATTTCCTCCAAAAAAACTGTTTCACCCGGCCTATTTTCATGCCGACGGAGTATCGTAGCACCGCAAATGCGCCTTTGTCAAATTAGGCCGCCATGCGTGCGGGCCCTGTAATCTGCGTGTTACGTGGTCGAGCGGGTGAAACTGTCAGGGCGAGTGCACGACTGCCGACCGAACGGGGGTGCGCACGGAACGCACGGGATGTGCCGTCACGAGAGGAATGATATCGGCCTTTCGGAAAATGCCTCGACGCCCGTACCCTTTCGGCCGCCATGCGTGCGGGGTGCCGCAATCTGCGCGCTACGTGGTTGGGCGGGCGCGTACGAATGTCTGCCGACGGAACGGTTTTACGCATAGAACGCGCGGGATGATGTTGTGCCAGTTATGCGGAAGATCCTCCCGCCGCCGACAGTACTGTTTCGGCCCCCGCGCGTGCGGGCTCGGTGAGCTGTGCACTACGTAGTCGGACAGGTGAAAAACTTTCCGTGCGCGCGTCCGCCTACCAACGGAGCGGGTTTGCGCATGGAACGCAGGACGTACTGCCAGTCTTTCGGAAAATACCCCGACGCTCGTACCGTTTCGGCCGCCGCACGTGCGGGCTCCGCAATCTGTGCGCTACGTGGTCGGACGAGTACACGAGTGTACGCCGACGGAACGGATTGCGTACGGAACGCGCGGGCTGTGCTGCCGGTCTTTCGGAAAATGCCCCGACGCCCGTACCGTTCCAGCCGCCACGCGTACGGGATCCGCAATCTGCGCGCTATGTGGTCGGGCGGGTGAAAAACTTTCCGAGCAGTTCTTGGGTTTTGAGGACGTTTATAAATGCTTTCGGATCGGCTTTGTTGAGTGCTTTAAAGAGGCCGTGCACTTCCTCCGACGAAACGACTGTATACAGCAGCGTCTTCTGTGCATTTTGGAAGCAGCCCCGTCCTTCGAATCGGGTTGCCGCATGATTGGTAAACGAATGGATCACTTCAAAAAGCTTTTCCGGCTTTTCCGTGATGATGAGCACCGTGCTTTTTTGGTAGCGGCGGTAGAGCATGTTGAGCACCTGCGTGGAAGCGAATTGGAAAATAATCGAGTAGAGCGCTCTGTCCCAGCCGAACAACAGTCCGGCAATGGCGAGCACAATGCAATTTCCGGCAAAAATCACGTTCCACATATTTTTCCCCTTTCGTTCCGAAAAATAGATGGCGATAAAATCCGACCCGCCGCTCGTCGCATCCGCATGAAGGCAAAGCGTTATCGAAAGTCCGTTGAGGATTCCGCCGAACACGGAGCAGAGGATGGCGTCGTCCGTAATCATAAATTGCGGGAGTATGTCCTTGAGCGCGGAGGAAATCAAAATCATCACGAGCGAAAAGAACGTAAAGTTCTTGCCGATGAAGCGGAAGCTAATATAGACGGGAAAGGCATTGAGCAGCAGATACATGAGCGAATACGGTAGCCGGACGCCCGCAAATTTGTCTGCGGAACGCTGAATCAGCAGCGCCACCCCGCTAAAGCCGCCCGGAAACAGATTTGAACTGTAAACAAATGTATTGAGATTCAAAGAAAAGAGTACCGCTCCCAGCGTAACGAGCAGCGACCGCTTCACCAGCGGCGGCGTCGGTATAATCGTCGTAATCGGTTTCATGCGCCCATCTTATCGGTATCAGCGCGAGTTGTCCATGCAATGCCGCCGGCGGAATGGATAGGCCTCAGGATGATAGGGGAGGTTCTGCTGGCTCGGGCGATCGAACCCTTTCATCATTACGTGCCCGCATTCTCCGCCCCGCCCTGCTGTCCGTCCTGCCGGACTTTGACGGGCATAACGCCATCGCTGCCGACGGAAACGGCGGTGTTGGCCGATTTTGCCGTCGGCGAGTCGCCGTGTACGCCCACCCGGCTGACGGAGAAGGCTCGCCGAGTTGGAGGCCGAACGAGCCCTCCCATCGTTCACGTGCCCGCATTCCCGGCCTCGCTTTGCTATCCGCTGTGCAGAACTTTGACGGCATAACGCCATTGCTGCCGGCGCCGGTCTTTGCCGGTTGCCGCAATCGGCAAAGACTTGGGAGCCAGAGTAAAAACTGCAAGATGGTATTTCCACGGGGCGCGCCGACCGGTTCCCTCCGCGTGAGGGCAACGCTGCCGAAAACGACAGTGTTGGCACGTTTTACCGCCGGCGAGGCGGTATGTACGGTACTCCAGATGACGGGGGCGACTCGCCGGATCGGCCGAACGAGCCCTTCCATCGTTCACGTGCCCGCATTCTCCGACCGCCGTGCTCTCCCTCCCTTGTAGGTTACACCTTAAACTTTTTTACTTCGTCGGCAAGGTTTGCGATGCTCTGTTTGTTTTGCTGCGCAAGGCTGTTTACTTCCTGCACGGCGTTATTGATTTGCGAAACGCCGTCGGACATGTTGTTCATGCTTTCGGTAATGACTTCCGTCAGGCTGTTGAGCTTCTGCATTTCTTCTGCGATGCCCCTGCCGCCGGCAAGCATTTGCGCCGATCCGTCTTTGACTTCTCCGGTTACGGCGCTGATGTTTTTAATGGCCTTCAGCACTTCCCGGCTGCCGTTTTCCTGTTCGTGCATGGCCGCATTCAATTCGGCGCTCATGCCGCGCACGTTTTCGGAAAGTTGGAAGATGACGTTGAACTTTTCCTCAACGATTTTGGATGATTTTGCAAGACCTGAGATTTCATCGGACAGGTGCTTCAGCGTTTCGGTAATTGTCTTGCCCTGCGCGCTCGATTCTTCCGCAAGCTTCCGGATTTCGTCGGCGACGACGGCAAAACCCTTGCCCGCTTCCCCCGCATGTGCCGCTTCGATCGCCGCATTCATCGCAAGGAGGTTGGTCTGGCTCGCAATATTTTGAATGACGTTGCTCGCCTCAATGAGGCTGCCGGATTCTTCGGCAATTTTTTGCGTAACGCCGTTCGATTCAATCAGCGTCTGCTTGCCGGACGAGGTCGCTTCGGCAAGATTTTTAATCATGCTGTCGCTTTTTTCGAGCGATTGGGTGATGGACGCGATGTTTGAAACCATTTCTTCGACGGAGGCGGACGAATGCACCACGCTCGCCGATTGATTTTCGATGCTGTTGTTGAGGCTTCCGATCGTGTCGATAATTTTTTCGATGGTACCGGCCGTTTCCTTTACGCTGACTGCCTGCGAAACCGCCTGCTGCTTCATGCTTTCGATATTAGAATTGATGTGGCGCACCGCGCTTGCCGTCTGCGTCATATTCGCGGAAAGCTGGTCGCCGATATTCTGCATGATTTCGGAATTTTCCCCGACTGACTTAATCGACGCACCCAGTTTTTCGATGGTTTCATTAAAGTAGTGCGACACCTCCGTCACTTCGTCGTTGCCGATGAGCTTGAGGCGGACAGTCAGATCGCCCTTGCCGTTTGCAATTTCCTTGAGCGCCGCGGCCGCCGCCCGCACCGGTTTTACCATTCCGCCTGCGATAAACAGAATCAGCGCAAGGGACAGCGTTAAAATGATAAAACTGGTTAAAATCATATTATTTCTGAGTTTATAGAGCGAATCAAACATTTCGCGCAGCGGCGCTTGAACGATAACCGCCCAGTTGTTGGATCGTATGATAGCGTTGGCGACGATGTATTTTGCGCCCTGCCGGGTGTAATAGCCGAGCGTTTCCGTGTCCGCATTGATCGCTTTATCCAAATACGCCGCAAGCGATTGATACGACTTGTCGGTTTTTGCGAGCGTTACAATATTCGTTTGATTTTCGACATATGACCGGTCCTTGTGCGCAATGATCGTTCCCGAATGGTCGACAACATAACAATGCCCCGTTTTCCCGATAACAATGTCGTCAACGTTCTTGCTCAGCGTGCTGCCGGCTATGGTCGCAGTCAGCACGCGGATGAGCCTGCCCCGCGTATCGTAGACGGGAACTGCGGCGACAAAGATAATCGAATTATCCAAACGGGAGCGAATCGGTTCCGAAAGGACGCTCTTTCCCCGCAACGCCTGCTTGTACCACTCCCTGTCCGCAATCTGGAGCAGATTGGTCCCCGAATAGCGAATGCCGTTGGTGTCGCAGAAATCCATGCGCAGTATGTCGGAATGAACGGTTTTCTGGCTGCTCAAAAATGCGAGCAGCGCACCGTGATCGGCATCCGGATCTTTGAGCATCGACGTATTTGCAATACCGTCAAAGGTGTTTAAGAGCCCTTCGATTCTTGCGCTTATGATGGACGCGACATCTTTTGCTTTTTCCGTCAGCTGCGTTTCGATTTTATCGCGAATCGCCGTGTGCGCTTTTGTTACTGCAATAATGCTTTGAATGGCAGAAGAGAGCGCAATCAAAAGGCCGAAGATTATGATTAACTTGGTTCTAATGGAAATTTTTTTGATACTTTTTGAATCGGTTGCACGCGAGGCAAGATTTTCTAATTTCATTTGATGGTACTCCTTGAATATATGTGTTCATGTTTTGGTAAAATTTTCCGAAAGCCGCTCCCGCCGAAGCGTAGGCGTCCGGCTCATTCTGAGAGAAGCGTGATTATATGGTATATTTCGAAATGATAAAGAGCCATAAATGATAATGCGGCGGCGCATTCCGTCGAGCGCGACGCATCAATAGCCGTCGCTCATTGCGCGGTTATTGTCCTTGATGCACAATTCTTCGTAAACCAAACTGCGCTTCCTGAGATCTTGTTTGAGCGCATCGGGGAACGGCATATTTCTCCAAAAGATTCCGCGTACCTCCTTATCGAGCCGTTGAACGCCGGTCGACTCCTTTGTCATCCATAAAATATAATCTTCAATAAAGAACGATTTGAGCTCGCCCTTGAGTTTTTGCCGGTCGATAAACTGATAATACTGGCCGGTGAGCCCTTCTTCCATCCAATAGTACGACGCTTTTTCTTTTGCAACCTGCCAGCGCAAGTCCGCGACTGCCGTCAAAATGGCAGTGCGCAAATCGCGCGGATACATCGGAACGACGATGCGCCCGCGGCTGGTTACGCGGTTGTAGCGGTCGAACGGTTCCCAGCAAAAGCCCCGGTCGCCGTAGGTCGGAAGCAGCAGCACGTAGGGGACGATGCGGTTTGCAACGTTTTTATGCATACGGGTGAATGCGCCGGGGTCGATCGATTCAATCCAGCGCAGAACTTCAAGCACGTTTTCGCGCGTTCCGGTGCCTTTTTCGGTGCAATGAAAAAATTCCCGCGTAAAAAGCGGAAACTGATTTCCCTGCCGCCCGACCGTCATTTTTGCCATCTGCCGTACCGTTTCAAATTCCGTGTTGACCGCTCCCGCATCCGCCGAAACGTTTTGCGGCGCGTCGGAAAGTTTGTCCTCGACGCTTTCGTAGACGTGCTGCGCATCTTCAAAATCGGCAAGGCATTTGGTCAGCTCGCGATCATTCCGGGAAAGCCGATGGAGCCGGTCGGTGATTTCGGCAAACATTTTCTTCTGCATTTCCGTGTACGGTTCGCGATGCGGCGACAGGCCGATGCATACGCTGTGCTCGCAAATCGCCGCAATGCGGTCTTTGAGTTCAGTTTCAAGCGCATTGCGCTCGTTTTCTTTGAGGTTGAGCATGTTTTCCGCGCTCTGGAGTTTCCCCGAATTCTTCGATTGCAGCTGCATGAGACGCGTTTGCTCGTACTTTGCCGCCTCCTCCGCGTTTGACGCCTTTGCGGGCATACGCTTTTCATCCGTCATGGAGTTGGTCAGGCGGCCGGAAGCGATTTCACTAAACCATTCGTCAAGGTATAAAACCGGTTCGTTGTAGATATTTTCATAAAATACGCGCGAGAAAAATTGTTTTTGCTCCACGCGGAACAGCGACGGTAACAGCACGCCGAACCGAATAAACATCCGCTTCGGCATCGGGAGCGTCGAATCGCTCATTTTCGGAGCCATGCCGCGTACCAATTCCCAGAATGCGGACAAAATTTGCTGGCGGTAGACCGTTTTGTCCTTCGGATCTTGACAGGTAAGATATTTGGAAAGCACCTGATGCACGCGCTGCGCCGAAGCGTTTTCATGCGACAAAACCGTTTTGTAGTACTGCCCTTCGTCAAACACAGCGGACGGCGTATCGTCCAAGAGCTTTTCTATCGGCTCAAAACCGGTTTGGTTTAAATTCACGCGATGAATTGAAGTCGGACCGGCTTCTTCCTCCGCTGGCTCAGGCTCTCTTATCGCCGGGCTCGGCATTTTGCTTTTCGGCTTTACGGATTTTTGAATGACAGCAGGCTCGGCCGCCGGATCTTCCGCCGCCTTCATCGCTTCGCTGCCAAGCAGCAGTGCGGCTATCTCTGGATCAAGGTCAGAATAATCGCTCATTCTCTTTTATCGTCCCCCGGGAAAAAGACTGTCGGAAGCCGTAGCGCTCCCGATGATGCGCGAGTATACCATGCTGATTTTATTCATGTCGAGTAGGCGGCGTATGAAAGACGCGGAAAATCATAAATCATTGTTTCCTAACAAATTATGCAGAAGGATTTACCGGCACTCCTTTCCGCCGAATCAAAATGTGCTGCAAGGCGTGCCGGAATGCTCGTGCAATTCCTATCGAGCCGAAACGCCGATGCACGCGCAGAAAGCGCACGCCGAAACGCGTACAGCTCACTGCGCGGGATGGCGGTGCGTCTCTGCGGACGTGCCGAACAATTTCCCGATTGCGCCGTTTTCCGTTGGAGCGGAGCCTTTGCAGACTGCAAACACCTGCATCGGCGAAACGAATCGCATCCGGCAGAGCTTTTTAAGGTTGCGGCAAGCAAAAAAGGCCGCTTTTCTGTGAAAAAAATGCAAAAAATCGCGCTTTCCCCCTTGAACAGGGGGGGGGGGGGGGGGGGGGGGATGGAATATCTGTACGTAAAAAAAAACCGGGGCCGTCTGCCGTGAGGGGGGCGGTTGAGAGATGGAGTTTTAGGTGGGTTGATGGTGTGTTTGGG
>CAUTZW010000074.1:0-13184 GCA_963543045.1 uncultured Treponema sp. | reverse complement strand
CGTAGGCGCTGTCGCCGAGTAAGGGGAAGCCGTGAAAGGCGGATTGCACCCGAATTTGGTGTTTCCTCCCGGTACCAAGCTCAAAACGGACTAAGGTGCAGGGACGCGAGTGGAGCACTCCGTATGCGAGGGGCGTTGCTTCCGTGATTGCATGTTTGGCTGATGCGATCGGGCTTGATGTAACCTGCATAGTCTGAAATGCGTGCGGCGTATTACTGTGCTTTGCAATGAGGCGGTCTTCCCACCGGGCGGCTGTTTTTAATTCCCCTTCGACAAGCGAAAGATATGTTTTCTTAATACTTCCGTCGGCAAAAGCGCCGGATAGATAGTGCGCACCTTCGATACTCCATGAAAATATGAGCAGCCCGCTTGTGCGCCGGTCAAGCCGGTGGAGCGGGCCGGGTGCAAAAGCAAGCGACTGCATGCGCTGGGCTTCGGTGCGATAGAGCTGTTTGACCGCGCACTCGATGGCGCCGGCGCTCCCGTGTACGCATATATTGTAGGGTTTGTTTATAATCAAAACATGTCGGTTGCGAAAAACGACGGGAAATGGAAACGGTGGTGCCGCAGACGGGCTATCTTGTGCATCGATAGGTGCCGATGTCTGATTTTGCAAGAGGAGCGCGGCGATGCCGATGGTGTCGCCGGAATATATTTTTTTGTTCGGCGAAGCTTTTTTGCCGTTGATTTTGATAAGCCCCTTGCGGAATGCACCGTACAGGCCGGACAAGCCGCTTGCAGGAATGAAGCGGCGTACGATGCGGTCGGCTCGTCGGCCGTTATCGTCGCTGCCTGCAATAAAATCATGAAAGGTCATGCCGCGATGATAGTGCATCGTAAGCGGGGGAGCAAGGAGCTTTGCCGCGTGCAGGTGAGCGGCCGGCGGGGTGAGCGATCTGTAGCTTTTTATTTTCTCGGCCGCCTCGCTTTGAGGCTGTCGGAGGCAAACTTGTAAGCATATTACGGCGACTGTGTGAGACTTTTTTTGCGCGGGTTGCGTAAAGAAAAGCAGGTTTCAGGGACGTATGGTCGATGTACAGCGGAAGGGTGCGAAACGTTCAGTGCGCGGCAGACGGGAATAATCGGCATGTCGTAAATGTGTGCAACCAGGTTTCTTCCTCGGCAGCCTTTCCACGCTCCACTAGCCCATTTTGCGGAATGCGAAAACGGAATCGTGTGGTCAAGTCCTTCCGTCATTCAAGTGCCTGTCCAGGCCTCCGCCAGCTTTTCCACGAGCTACTAGCCCATTTTGCCTACGGGCAAAATGGGAAGCGGTCGGCCGAGCCCCTTCATCATGGACGCACCCATTTCTCCGACCGCCCTACTTTGAGGCTGCCGGAGGCAAGTCGTAAGCGTAATGACGGCGGCTGTGCGAGATTTTTTTGCGCGGGTTGCGTACAGAAAGTAGGTTTCAGGACGTATGGCCGACGCACAACGGGCGGCAATTCCTGAACCCGATTGGAAGGATGCGAAGTGTTCAGTGCGCGGCAGACGGGAATAATGGGATGCGGTTGGTCGAGCTGCTTCATCATGGAAGACTCCATTTCTCCGACCACCCTCTCCCGTAGTCTTCACGAGCCGCTCGCCACCTTTGCGGAATGCGAAAACGGAATCGAGTGTCCAAGCCCTTCCGTCATTCAAATGCCCGCCCATCCCTCCGTCAGCCTTTCCACGAGCTACTAGCCCATTTTGTCCGTAGACAAAATGGAAAGCGGCTGGTATGATGAGCTATCTCTTTACGGAGCCCTTCCTCTCAGCCCGCCTGCTAGCCGGTTTCGCGTGAGCGAAACCGGAAGCGGTCGGGGAGATTGTATTCTCCAGACTTAAATCGGTCGACCGTCCGCCTCCTGTTTTTGCCTACGGGCAAAAACTGACTAGATAGTTCGTATTGGACGAACTCGTTGTTGGTCGAGTGACTTCAGACCGTAAACTTCCGTACTTCTGCCGCTAAGCCTTCGATGTTGTCTTTATTTTTCCGCGCAAGGTCGTTGACTTCCTGCACGGCGTTGGTGATTTGCGCAGTGCCGTCGGCCATTTCGTTGATGCTGTTTTTGATGACGGCAGTTAATCCGCCGAGTTTCTGCATTTCGTTGGCGATGCGCTCGCCTGATTTATCCCCGCAAGCGTAACGCCGTTTTGGTCGGCGATGAGGCAGCTGCCGCTCTTTCCGATTACGATGTCGGACAAAAGCGTCGAAAGCCACTTGCTGTCTACGTCGGCAATAAAAACGCCGCTGACTGCATTGCCTTCATCGTAAACGGGAACGGCGAACGTCATTGCAGGCTTTCCGTCGTGTTGTAGTCGATTGGGGAAGTGACGAATTGCTTGCCTTTCCGCGCTTCTTGATACCACGTGCGGTCGCTGATGTCCTGCACGGCTCCGGAAGACGGGTAAATCGTCCCGTTCATATCGCACAGACCGAATACCACAACGTCCGAAGCGTTCTTCATCTCTTTGGCAAGCTGCTGCATTTTTTCAGGATACGTCAGCTCGTTCGTCCGTACCGCGGGCAGCGCGGTAAATTTTTCCAAAAACAAAAAGAAGGCGCCGATGCGCGCGTCGATAATTGCGGCCGTGTCGTCAACCTTGTCCGACAGATGCGCGGACACTTTTTCCCGTATCGCTTTTCGGGCAAGCGATCCTGCCAGCAGCACCTCCGCCGCTATCGATACGATAATCAGCAATCCGAAGATGAATACCAATTTTTTTCTGATTGAAAAGCGTTTTGTCATCCGGCCGGCAGAAACTGCGCGGGTGTTGTCCATGACGTTCTCCTTCTAAATACTCATTTTATTTTAAAGCCTGCAAATCGATACATTCGCGCTTCGCCTTTTATTCTAATACAGTCGGAGCAAAAAGCATAGAGGAAGCGGAAAGGCCGCCGTTTTTACGCGGGAGGCGCTAATGAAAGAGCATAGAAATCAATTCAGCGAGGTATACCATGAAAAGATTGTTCAGCTTGCGCGCCGGATGCGCATTGCTCGTCGGCATCGCGCTCGTATGCACGTCCGTTTCGTGCCGGGCGGAAGAGGGGGAGCCGGAAGTCATCGTAAAGCCGGATAAAAAGGAAAACGGGAGAGAAGCGGCAAAGGCGCCCGGAAAGAAAGGCGAAAAAACGGGCGCCTCTCCGGGAGCGGGAAAGTCATCCGGCGGTCAGAATGGAAAGTCGAATCCTTCGGGCGGCACGGGAAAGCAAAGCGGTGCGGGCAGCACGCCGCCGTCGTCCGGTTCAGGCTCGCAGGGCGGCGGCGCGCCTTCGGGATCGGGCGGTTCGTCCGGCAATCAAAACGGAAAGCAGGATCCTTCGGGCGGCGCGGGAAATCAGAGCGGCACGGGCAGTACGCCGCCGTCATCCGGTTCAGGCTCGCAGGGCGGCGGCGCGTCCTCAGGAGCGGGGAGTCCGTCCGGCGATCAGAACGGAAAACCGAATCCTTCTGGCGGCACGGGCAGTACTCCTCCGTTATCCGGTTCGGGCTTGCAAGGCGGTGGCGCGTCCTCAGGATCGGGGAGTCCGTCCGGCAATCAGAACGGTCAGCCGAATCCTGCAGGGGGCACGGGAAAGCAAAGCGGGTCGAGTAGTACTCCGCCGTCGTCTGGAGCCGGTTCTGGCTCGCAGGGCGGTGGCGCGGCTTCAGGAGCGGGTGGTCCGTCGGGCAGTCAGAATGGCCAGCCGAATCCTTCGGGCGGCGTGGGAAATCAAAGCGGCACGGGTAGTACGCTGCCGTCGTCTGGATCCAGTTCTGGCTCGCAAGGCGGTGGTGTGGCTTCAGGATCGGGCGGTTCGTCCGGCAGTCAGAACGGAAATCCGAATCCTTCTGGCGGCGCGGGAAATCCAAGCGGGTCGGACAGCACGCCGCCGTCGTCGGATTCTGGCTCGCAGGGCGGCGGCGCGTCTTCGGGATCGAGCAGTCCGTCCGGCGATCAGAACGGTCAGCCGAATCCTTCTGGCGGCGCGGGAAATCAAAACGGCACAGGCAGTACTCCTCCGTTATCCGGTTCAGGCTCGCAAGGCGGCGGCGCGGCTTCGGGAGCTGGCGGTCAAAACGGCCAGTCGAATCCTTCTGGCGGCGCGGGAAATCAAAGCGGATCGGGCAGTACCCCACCGTCGTCCGGCACGGGCTCTCACGGCGGCGGAGCTTCTTCGGGATCTGGCAATTCATCCGGCAATCAGAACGGAAAGCCGAATCCTTCTGGCGGCGCGGGAAGTCAAAACGGCACGGGCAGTACGCCGCCTCCGTCGTCCGGTTCTGGTTCGCAAGATGGTGGCGCGTCCTCAGGATCGGGCAGTTCGTCGGGCAGTCAGAACGGAAATCAAACGCCTCCTTCCGAATCCGGCAATGAGCAGTCGGAGGCGCCTTCAAAGCCGCTTACTCCGTCCGCGGAGGCCGAAGATGTGCGGACGGTGCGGTTTACCTTTCGGCGGGAAGTGGCTGAAATCCTTTCGTTTACCGTAACGCCTTCCCTTGCCGCTTCTGCCGCCGGGCCTGAAATCGTTAATGAAGGCGGCGGGCGCTGGACGGTTACCTATAAATTTGAAGAAGACCTCAAATCGGGAGAAAATTATGCGGTAATCGGCACGGCGAAAAATAAATCGGGGAAAATCATTCCGTTCAGCGCGTATTTTGTCGGCTTCAACCATGAAATCCCCGAACTCGAAATAACGGAAATCCATCCGATGTACAACGGGAAAAAGCGGGATAGAAAATTCGAATACGTTGAGCTGTATGTCAAAAAGGGCGGAAATCTCAGCGGGCTTGAAATCCGCGGCATCTACGATAAATGCAAGGTGAAATTTCCGGCGGTAGCGGTAAAAGATGGGGAGGTGATTGTCATGCATCTTCGGTCGGGCGGCGAGGATTGCATCAGCGAACTGGGCGATGACCTTGATGTGTCGCGCGCACCGTATTCGACGCCGAATGCACGAGATTTGTGGGATAAAAATACGCGGGCCCGGCTCGGAGATGCGGCGGATATTATTATCCTGCAAAACAGTGCGGACGATTCGGTCATGGATGCGGCCGTGTATGCGCCTTCGAGTGCGACGGACTGGGAAACCGCGGTGAGCGCTAATTCGAGCGGCAAAAAGCCTGAGGCAATTACGCATATCGCACAACTTTTTGAAAGGGAGCTAGCGGCTCTGGTGCAAGGGCACAAGTGGACGGGTACGGACATACGCAGCGCCGCGGATTCCGAAGGCCTGACGCCTGCGCGGACGCTCGAAAAAGTGGGTGCGGGTAGCGGCAAAAACCTCTGGCGCGTCAGCGGCGAATGCGAAGAGACGCCGGGCATTCGGGGATTTTAGCGCGCGCCGATGCCTTTCCGGTTGGTGCAGCACGTAGGCAATCGGGGAGGCGTGGTGGCGGTTCCGTCGTGCTGGTTGCGGTGGGGCGGGGGCCGCAACGCAAGGCTCCGCAGGCTTGCCATTCATCGGCTGATACCGGATCCGTGCGCGGATGATTGCAGAAGTGGCCATGGGTGGCGGCGATAACTTCCAGTGCGTGCCGATGACTTTTCGGTTGCTGCAACACGTGGACAAGTGGGGAGGTGTGGTGGGGGTGCCGTCGCGCTGGTTGCGGTGGGCCGGGATGGCGCGGTGAGCTAGCTGCGGAGGCGCAGCGGCGTTGGATGGCAGTGGCGTTTAGCGTGCGCTGATGCCTTTTCGGTTGGTGCAACACGTGGACAAGTGGGGAGGCGTGGTAGAGGTGCCGTCGTGCTGGTTGCGGAGGCATAGTGATGTCGGATGACAGTGGCGTTTAGCGTATGCGCCGATACCTTTCCGGTTGATGCAACATGCGGGCAAGTGGGGAGGTGTGGTGGAGGTACGGTCGCGCTGGTTGCGGTGGTGCGGGTGGCCGTGGCGCTTAGCGTGCGCCGATGCCTTTCCGGTTGATGTAACATGCGGGCAAGTGGGGAGGCGTGGTGGATACTCCGTCGTAGCGGCTGCGGTGGCGCGGCTACTGCAACGCAAGGCTCCGCACACTCTTTCCGTCCGCCGGCGCTCCGGCTGGTACCTGAGCCGTGTGCGGATGATTGCAGAGCTTGATGCAGGAAGCTGCAGTGTTTTCCAGCGTGTTAGCGATGTTGTCGCAGAGTCGTCAGGCGATCTTAGCTTTTAGCGCGTCGATACCTTTTCGGTCGGTGCAACACGCAGATAATCGGGGAGGCGAGGTGGAAGCGCCGTCGGGCCGCTACGTTGGTGCAGGTGCTGCATCGCAACGCAGTGTGCCGATAGCATCCCCCTTACCGCAACACGGAGACAATCGGGGCGGTATGCTGGATACTTCGTCGTGTCGCTACGGTGGTACGGGAGGTGCAACGCAGCGCCGTCGGATATCCGGATATTTTATAGTACGCGCCGATGCCTTCCCCCTTGTTACAACACGCAGGCAATCGGGGCAGTGCGCTGGATACTTCGTCGTGCAAGTTGCGATAGCACGGGTGCTGCATCGCAACGTAGTGCACCGATAGCTTCTCTTTTGCCGCAACACGCAGGTGATCGAGGAACGCACCGGAGGCACCGTCGTGCCGCTACGTTGATGCAGGTGCTGCAAGGCAACATAGTGCACCGATGCCCTCCTCCTTACCGCAACACGCAAGCAACGCGGCGCGTTGCACAGGCTTGCTGTCTGTCGGCTGGTACCGGATCCGTGCGCGGATGATTGAAAAACTGAACGTGGGTGGCGGCGATAGTTTCCAGCGCGTTAGCGGTGTTGTGTTGCAGAGCCGTCGGGTATCCAGATATTTTACAGCGCGCACCGATAGCCTCCCCGTTTCCGGCGGCGGTAGCACGGGTGCCGCAACACGGAGGCAACGCTCCGCGCACTCTTTCCGCCCGCGCCGTCGTACCAGCTGCGGTGGCGCGGGGGCGTGAACGGTATGCAGGCTGCCGCTTGCCGATTCGTTCCGGTTAAAGCCCGTTCAGGTTCGCTCCGGCTATCCATCCGCGCTTTTGTTTGCTTTTGATGTAGTACCATTCGGAATCATTGCCGTTGTCATCGGTTAAGACGGTTTTTTGCGATACGGTTGCGGATGCTCCCGCCTTTACGGTTGTCAGAACGCGGGCGCCGTCAAGCTTCGGAACGCTTAAAAGCTCCGCCTCATCCCGAAAAGCAACATTTTTCGATACTTTTTCGACGGCGAGCGTTTTTATGTAATTTTCCTCTTCGATAACCGTTTCGGTAAGCGCTCGTAAGGATTCGATTTCGTCGATATAGGCGCTGCCGGATGCCGCCGCATTATTGAACAGCTCCTCGCGGATGATGTCGTTTCGCGATTCTGCGGCAACCTGCGCAATCATCATCGCCTGCACTTCAGCGTTTTGGTATTCGAGTGCGGAACGCTTTACAAACTTTTCCTTTACGATTGAAGAGCCAGCAAGGTCGGGGCAATAGGCGGCAATCCGCACGAACATGCCGTCTCCGGAATAGCGCTCGTCGTTATAGACGGCAACAATCGAAAATTGCGGCATAATTTCATCCGTCACCCCGAGCGCGCTCTCCGATTTATACAAAATCGTGTTCTCCGCTGCGACGAAGGCTGCAACCGTGTTCGGCTCATAGCAGTAATCCTGAATCCAATACAGTTTGTCGTTCAATGCAACGTGGAAAAAGGTTCGTTTCTGGCCGTCCGTGCGCACGGCTTCTTTCTTTTGGCCGAGGTAGGTCGCAACGGCTCCCAAACTCGCTTCCGCCGTCCACTTCATTTTCCCTTGGTCGTCTTCGGTGTATAGCGCAGCCCCGTTGACATAAACGACGCCGGAAACCGGTTTGGCTTCAAGCGCCTTTTTCGCCGCTTCCGGTGCGCCCGCGTCCTCTCCTGCGCGTTTTTCGTTTTGTTTTGCGCACCCAAAAACGAATGCCGATGCGCAGAGGAAAAGCGCTAGTTTTTTTGCGTGAATATTCATAAAAACCTCATAAATAGAAAATTGATTGCAGCATTATACGAGTATCGATGTGCTTTGCAATCGGAGGCGAGGGGAGACTCTGGGGAGTGCGCATCGAATGCGTCCCGCTCGCCGCCTCTTCCGGTGCGCGAGGGGGTTAGCGGCTTCGGAGCGCTTTTAAGTAGCCGTCGAATTCGAGCGCTCTTACGTTTTTTTGCGGGAGGAAATGTTCGCCGTCGGGAAGTTCCATCAATTCCGTTTCGATGCAGCCCAATACGGCGTCAAAGTCCGGAGAATCTGCGGGAACATCGGGGACAGGAGACGGCGTGCCGCGCGTGCGGTAGCGCTTTGAATATTTTACGGCGGATTTTGCATCTCCGCTGTGCGCCGTATAGAGATTCCACAAAAAGCGCGCGCATTTGGAGCGGCAAAGCGGCTCGTCTTTTGAAAGCGCATCCGGCCGTCCGTCTACCGCTGAGCGGGCTGAAAAGAGTCCTGCTGTAGCGAGTTTTGAAAAGAGCGCGTTTTCAGCAAGTTTTTTCCCTGCGGTGAAGGCGTAAAGGAGCCCGTCGACATCCTGCGCCAAGAGCGCCGCTTGCCCTGCGGTAATTTCCGGCTGCTCAAGCACGGTGCGGCGGTCTTCCGCCGTTGCCGGCGCAATGTTCCGGAAATCCCATGCGCGGTTTCGGAGCGCGCCGTACGCATCGCGGTAAAAATCCGGAAGCGAAAGAAAAGCGCTGTCGAATTGCGCAACCGCGTTTAAATAAGAGCCCTGCTTGTACGCATCTATCGCCGATTCAAGCGTGAAGAGCGCGTTTCCTTCGTCATCCGCTGCGGCCTCTGCGTCGAGCGTCTGCACCTCATTGAGCCGGTGCGCCAAAACCGCCGCCTGCGCGTCCGCCTTGTACGAGCGGACTGCCGTTTTATAGCACTCGGCGGCGCGGATTTTATCTCCGCTCATTAAAAGGGTCCGGCCGCGCAACGCCCACAGCCGCGCTAGCTGCGCCTGCTGCATTCCCGCTTCTGCCAGTGTTTTGGAAAGAGCGTCAAGCGTTTCTTCGTATGCGGCACTGCGCTCTTTTTTGTCTTTCAGCGCATCTTTTTCGCCGTTCAAAATGGCGGCCGCATCAAGTTCCGCAATTTTCCGCTCGATTTTCCGGATATCTTCAAATTGCGCGTTCTGATCGGAAGAAACAATGACATCCTGCAACGTCGCGCACCCGGTAAAAGCGGCCGTAAGCGCCGTGAGAGCCGTCGCGCACACAATAATATTCTTTATTTTCATCGGTTACCTCACATTCCATGCGTTCAGTTTTTGGTCGACGGTCAGCACAAAGCAGTCGGCAACATGGTCGGCATTCGCATCGGCAAAGACCGGCCGTCCCCATCCGGCGACCGGAAAGCCTGCAAGCAGTTCAAGAGCGCCGCTAAATCCGTAGAGAACGTTGCCGTCGGTATTGACGAAAACGCACGTGCGCGCGGACGGATCGGAAGCGAGCGCCGTTATAAATCCGTTTTTCACCGTTCCGTTCGGAATGTCGATTGCGGCAGCTGAGCTGTCAAGTTCGATTTTATACAGCCGTCCCGCTTCCGAAACGGCAAAAAAGCAGTCCGTGCCGGAAACCGCGTTCGCATAAAAAACGCCGTCAAGCTTTTGCGGAAAGCCTGAACGGAGCGCGCCGTCCTTCCAGATTGAAAGGCTACCCGCCTGCGTGATGAATGCGACATAGAGCGCGCCGTCTTTTTTTAAGAGTGCGGGGCTGCCGAATCCGATTCCCGAAACGGAAAGCGGCGCGTCCGCATTGACGCATTGGCCGCCTTCAAAGAGGTAGATTGCCCCTTCAAAGCCTTTGGCGTATACGGCGGCGGTTTTTCCGAGTACGGCGGCGGCGGAACGTACCGGCGGCGCATCGGGGGTTGCCGCCGTTTTTACCGCGCCGTCAAAATACACGAAGCACAGCGCGCCGCCTTTGGTCGGGAATACGAGGGAATTTTCGGCAGCTGCGGGCCCTGCGGCGGGTTGTTCGCCGGTGAGGACGGGGAAGGGCGCCTGCACTTCGAGTTTTCGGTTGAATAAGAAGACGGCGCCTTCGGAAGTGAGCGCCCATAGGACTCCGCCATCTTTTGAAGCGGCTCCTGCAGAAACGATGGCGCATGAATCGCTCATTTCAAAGGAAGCGGTTTGCATTCCGGAAAGTTCAAGCGCTTTGATCGTCCGCCTTCCCTCCGTCCAGAAAACGGCTCCCGGCTTTTTGCCCGGTTCCGCCTGCAATTCGGGCGCCGCCGGAGCCGCTAAGCTGAGGGGAAAACCCGGAACGGCGCGTAAATCGGCCGACTTTCGGGACACTGCGTGGAGCGACAGCGTGAGCGCGGAATCCTTTATGCGCATATCGCATCGGCCGAGCGTGTAAAGCTTGAGAATCCTTGAAAAAGCGGCGTTCCCGCGCAGGAAAAACGGCATACTGTGTTCAAGGTCGTAGAATAAACTCAGTGCGCATTCGGGATTTTGTTTTTCGGAAACGGTTTGCCAATTCGGATTTTTTGCGATGCGCTTTCCGGCGTTGACGGACGTGATGAGCGCCGCAAGACTTTCTGCAGATTCGGAAAAATAAATGTAGCCGCCGTTTACCGTGTAATACGGCGACGGCAGGGAAATGCCGAAGAGGGCAAGGACATTTTGCAACGCGTGCGGAACGGCAATGCGGGGAATGCGCACGCCGTCTAAAATGAGACTCGTATCGTCTTGCAATAATATGGAAGAAATCAGTTTTGAAAAAATGCGCTGCCGCTGTTTTTCGTCTTTTACCTGCACGGCAAACACCGGATCGTGGCGGCCTTCAACGCCCATCGCCGCAAATTCCGTTCCCGTCCACGAAAAAATGATGTCTTCAAGCGACAGCGAAAAGAGCGTTTTACATGCAGCGTTGCCTTTTGCCCACGCCGCATCCGCGTCGGCCGCCTCCGGAAGAAAGGGGAAGAGCGCCTGTTTGAGTTCTTCAAAGGAGCCGGCGTTAATGATGGTATAGTAATTGACGATGCCGCTCATTTTTGCGAGCACGGCCGGCATGGATGAATTCCGCTTCAGTAAAGAAGCGAGCGCGCCGTCGGTTTCCTCCGGAAGCGCGAGGGGCGCTGCGGCGTTCATGCGAACTTCCGCATCGGAAATACCGAACGACAGAACGCTCAGCGTATCCTTCGATAGGAGCGGAAGCATCTTCGACAGCGTCGGTTCTTGCGCGGCGACGGATGAAGCGAGCCGCTGCGCATTGACGACGACCTTTATCGGCTGGTCGCTTTTTGCGGCGAGCGTTCGCCGCTCCGATGCCGAATACGCTTCATCGTTATCCGCTTTCAGCGACGAATCCAGCAGCGTTTTATTTTGCGTAATAATAACGAGATTCCGGTAGGGCTTTATGTAGAAAGTCGAGCCGGTCTGCCGGTATTCAAAGCAGTCGGCGGTTTCCGAATAGGAAATATCGAGTTTAAGCGCAGGAACGTACCATTTTGCCGGGCGGGTTACGGCAGAAAGCACGCCCAAATCGATGACCGCAAGAAAATCCGTTGCGCTATCGCCGCCGTATAGGGCGATGTCGGCGCGGCGGGATGCCAGGCGCGTTATCAGCCTGTTCGTCCGCAGGGGAGAGGCGCGCAGATTCATAAACGGCGCGCGGAAGTTTGAAAACTCCGGCAAAGAGAACAGCAGGTCTGCCGCCTGCAAGTCGAGCAGCGGATCGAGCGCCTGCCACAATGAATCCATGCGGATGTACAGCGAATGGCCTGCCGGAAGCATTTTCAGCGGCGCTTGCCGGTGGCACACGGATAGTGCGCACCACAGTGCAAGCGCAAGGAGCGGTGTAAAAACTACCGCCGCCGCTCCGGCGATAAAGCGCATAAACAGGTTCTTTTTTTTCGGTTCAGCCGTTTTACCGTCCGTTGTCATTGCAGAGTCCTCGTTTTGTTGCGATGATTGCGCCGGATGTGCAGGCATGTACGCGCTCATTGCCGAAGCGAATGGACGATGCCGCGCGTATCCGGCATGAAAGGTACATTACTGAATATGGATAAGAAAATCCAGAGAGGGGAATGGCTTAAACCACAGGAGCGAGCTGTTCGGAAGCGTGAAAGGCGCTTCCGAACGGCGGGGCCTGCGCCCCTTTCGAGCGATAGACCGCACGCTTTACCGCCGTGCCGCAATAGCCTGCATTCCGTAGGGATGTTATTGCTGCGTATAGAAAAAGGCCGCTTCTCTATCTTCCTCTTTCAGCCCTTTTAAGCGCCGGAGCTCTTCCATAAGTTTTTCATCCGTTGAAATAACCGTATTAAAATGTTTTTTCTCCGCGAGCACCTTATTGACGATGAGCTGATCTCCGTTCGCCATTCCCTGCAATCGGCACGCAAGGTTAATGCCGTAACCGAAATAATCCCGATACTTCAATGAGGACATTTCAGCGGAAATCTCGTACTTATAAATTACTTCCTGCACAAGCGCGCCGCCGAGTCCCAGATCGGGATAGGTTGTAAAAAATTCCTCTTTTACGAAACTCAAGTATGAATTGAATACCATAAGCGCTTCGTCGACTGCAACGCTGTCCGCCGAATCCCAAATAACGAGCGCCCCGTCTCCGAGCAGCTTATAATAGGAACAGTTTGTTCCCAGCTGGTTTACGCACGATAAAAAATTTGAAGTAAATGATGTCAGCATATCGAACACCGTCTGCTCTCCATGTTGACAAAGAAAATTGCTGAAATTTCGTATATCGATACAAAGGATGAGAGCCTCAGGCTTCATCTCTCCAAGGTATACGTTATCAAAAATATCGACCGGCATCTTTTTTAGACCTTTGAGCACCGATGCGTCGAGCTCGATATTTCCGTTTTCCTTTAAGCCCAATCCGAGCATTCGCAAGTCATCACTTTCCATGACGATAGTATACAACAAGAGGAAAGAAAAATAAACCGTTCGGCAGCGGGAGGTAGTGTGCGTGCACGGGATTTGGGGATTTCTACCGGCTGCCGGGGTTCGGTATGCTGCATGCCGAATGGGCTCATGCACATTTAAGGCAGCGCAGAGGGCGTGTCGCGTTCAGCCGTGCAGGGGCCTGATGCGTAAGCGTCTTTGCTGGGAGAGAACGTACGCGGAACGGTTGACAAGGCAGTGCGCGTTCTTCCGGTTTGTTCGAGCTATTTCAGCAGGTTAAATAAAAAGACCTGATATTTCTATCAGGCCTCCGGCTGCTGCAGGTTTTGAACCTGCGACACATGGATTAACAGTCCATTGCTCTACCAGCTGAGCTAAGCAACC
>CAUTZW010000073.1:0-13878 GCA_963543045.1 uncultured Treponema sp. | reverse complement strand
CGAAGAAATGCTCACCGGCGGCAAAGGCGTCGCCCAAGAAATGCAAAAACTCGACCGGCTCACGGCGGAGATCAAGGACTCGATGAATGAAATGTCAGCGGGTGTGCAGCAAATCAACAACGCCGTGCAAGAAGTCAATGACCTCGCGCGGAAGAATAAGGATAGTATTGAAGGGCTGGCCGGGGAGGTGAGGAAATTCAAAGTTTAACCCACAAGGGAGGGAGAGCAAGGCGGTCGGAGAAACGGATTCTTCCATTATGAACCTGCTAGCCTGTTTTTGCCAATAGGCAAAAACAGGAGGCGGACGGTCGTGCCTATTCCAGCACCCACGCGCCCATTTCCCCGTCCGCCCCGCCCCCGCCTATTAAGGCAGCGGAACCGGAATCCATTTGTCGGTATTCGACATGCTTTGCTCAATCAATCCGGGTTTGAGATTTTTTTCGGTTGTTTCGCCAAGGAGGTATTCGGCGCCGTTGACTCTGATTTTCGCTCCGGGCGCCTGAATGTCCGCCCCATATACGGCATGGCGGTATTCGTGCGAAACGAAAAAGATCGTTTTAATTCCGCAGTGTTCCAGTAAGACGCACATGAGCATACTCCGGCTGTCGCAATCGCTTCCCTTGCCGGTCAGACAGTCGACGATGTTCGTAAAATCGGAATCTTCGAGGTTGCCGCGCTCATATTTGAATTGCTGCACGTGATTGAGCAGGATTTCATTGAGCGCAGCTTCCGGGTTTTTCGGATTTTTTTTGAGCGCATCGGGAAAAACGGCCGTTTTAATATCCGCCGCAGCGTGCCTCAGACGGCTGTATCCGTCGCGGAACAATAACCGGTAATACCGCCGCCACGCTTCCTGCCACAGGGCATTGCCTGCGTAGAGCTTCAACACCGCATATTCGCAGTCGACTACGAATTGCGCCGCCTCCGCTGCGTCCGCGTCGATGCGCGTCATAATTTTTTTCCCGTTTACCGAAAGTTTTACCGCATCGGCCTCCTGTTCGGGGAAGGCGTAATCCGTGATGATACCGGGCATCCGCAATCCGTCAGGGCCGATCGAAAGAGAATTGAGCGTTGAAATGACAAATTGCGCGCATTCCCGCTTGTATTCCGCCAAAGAATAGCACAGCAGCACCAGATTCGTGTTCCGCATCGGCAATTCGGCTGCAACGCCTCTGCCGGAGTAATTTTTTCCGTCAAGTCGCACCTCGAATTCGGCAATTGCGCTCGGAATGCCGCACCAGCTGAACGCTACGACATCCGTTTTGCTCCCCAGTTTTTCAATCGCGCCGCCTAATGCGCGCACTGCATCCGGATACATGCGCGTATCGTACAGCCTGAGCGCGCACTGAACCGGCAGCCGGTCGTGCGCAAAAAGATATGACATGCCGTCCGCCGTGCTTCCGATAAGCGCGTAACCTTCCGGAATGTCGAGCGCATATCCGAACGCAGGATCGCTGATTTCTTCCGCATTCATGTTCGCCGTTCGGCTAAGGAAAAAGAGCGCCGCTATAAAAATCCCGATCCGCTTGAATTGTGCCATACCGTCCTCCCGATGCGCCGTCGCAAGGATGACGCTTTGTTGAGTATGTGCTTATACTATCGGAGTTTTCCATCTTCTACCCGCCAGAAAAATTACCCGGCGCGCGCTCAGGCGGAAAAAGGCGCCCGTTTTTTCAGATTGCGCGCGTATTCGTTTCTTTATATAATCCGGCGCATGAAATCGATGAAGTATTGCGCGGCGCTTTGTGCAATCGTCTTGCACGCGCCGTTTTTTTTGGGAGCGCTGCCGTTTACCGCTCTTTCGGAACAGGAAACGGCAGACTTAAATGCGGGAAAGCTCATCGTCCGTTCGGTGAACAAATATAAAAACTTAGCGCTTCAAAGCGATAATGCGGGGATTCAAAAACTCCGGCAGGAAATAAAGGAGCTCAATCCAACGTATATTGCCGAAGTCATACAGGTAAAGCCGTATGAGGGAAATGAACGGCTTTCGGATACGCTCCGTTCGGTACTGGAAAATATCGAAGGCTATGCGGGAATCCAATACTGGTCGGTGCAGCACGAGCGCTACTACGATCTGTATTCATCGGCGGCCGTAATATCTTCCGAACCGCAGGGCGGAAACGCCGTGCGCTATCTTGCAGACCTTGTTATGGAACCGTTCGGCGACATTCATACGACGATCGCGCTTGAACAGACGGACGACTATCTGCTTTACACGTCGACCAATAACAATACGCTGAAATTTCACGGCCGCTTTGTTTGCGTCAATAAGCGCAATATGAAATCGGCGCTCGCGCTCTTCCGCGACGGCGACAACTGGATCATCTACGGCGTCGGCGGCGTAAAAGCGGTGCGCATCGCCATGGTGGAAAAGCGGGTTGAAACATCGCTCGTAAACCGAATGCAGACATTTTACAATTTTATTTATGCTAAGTTGTAAGGCGGCGGACGGAGAAATAAGCTCGTGAATGCGGGAATGGCTCGGCCGTCCGCTCCCTGTTTTTCCTTTGGGAAAACAGGCGAGTGGGGTTGTAATACGGGGGGACGGAGCAACGGGCACGTGAATGCGGGGAGGGTTCGACCGTCCGCTCCCTGTTTTTCCTTTGGGAAAACAGGCGAGTGGCGCCGTACCGTCGGGTGGACGGAGAAAGGAGCACGTGAAAGTGTAAAGGGTTCGACCGTCCGCTGCAATTTTGCCGTACAGCAAAATTGCGTAAAGGCTACCTTGTTGTGCACAAGGAAGGAGGGTCAAGGGAGGAAAACTGCGGGTGACTATGACTGGTTAAACACGTTTCGAAACTTCGAAACGTGCAGCGGACGGAAAATGTGTTATGTCCTTCAAATCCTGTTATTCCGTCCGCCTCTCCCTTGAAAAAGGCTTAAGGCTTGCTTTAGAAGAATATAAGCTTTGAGTTTCTAAAACTCGAGCCTATTAAAAAAGTATGAGACGATTATCGGGCGCTGCTGTTCGATATTTCCGCGCTACAAAGCCGTCATTTGTTTTTCAAAAGAAAATTAAAATAATCGGGAATGCATAAAGATTTTAATTCTTGCACGTCCCGCCATGAATGAGCCGTTGTAAGTAAAGCGGAAGCGGCTCGCTCGTCTTGCCGCTCCTTGTTTATTTTCTATTAACGTGGTACGGTACCGAAGATTTAAAATTCATGCCTCATCCACTGAAGCACTGAATCGTTTTATTTTCCTATCATATTACATAATGGAGCTACCGCCATGAAAGACCATACTTTTTATTCTGGAAAGACAATGCCCGGTCGCATTGCTGTGTCGCTTAAAACGAAATGTATTCTTTTTTTGAGCGTTTTGGTATTGTTCTTGTCGCTATCGACCTGTCTTGTTATCGGGATTCATTTGTACCGGCACCAAGTACAGGCGTTCGATCAAACGAGCGGCCAGCAGTTTTTAACCGTCAATGCGGCGTTCAAGCTCTTTTTTCAGAATAACTGCAATGCGCTCAAACTTTTAGCAGACTCTCAGGCGGCGCAGAATGCCGATGAATCCTTACACGATTATTCAAAAGACAGCGGGCAAGTTACCGTAAAGGATACTGAAAAGTCGCCAGCAGAAAGCGCTCTTGTAACGCATTGTCGGCACATTGTATCCTGTTACGATTCGATTGTCGTTGCATATCTCGGTACAAAATGGGGCGGACACGCGACATCGCGCGATGTTTTTTCCGGCGGCTACGATCCGCGTAAGCGCTCATGGTATCAGCAGTCGCAGGCTTCTGCGGGAAATATTGTCGTAACTCCCGCGTATGTGTCGAGCGATAACAAGCCGACGGTTACGTTCGCTCGTACCGTTCAAAACGCAAGCGGGCAGCAAGTCGGATCTGCCGGTATCGATACGAATTTGGAATATTTGACATCGTTTATGGGCGCGCTCCGCATTGGGGAGACGGGCTATGCCATGCTGGTGCAAAACGACGGCACTATTCTTGCCGATCCGAAGCATTCTGGGGCGAACTTCAAGTTGCTCAAAGACAGCGGGATTCCGTCATACCGAAGTTTTGAAACAATGAACAATGCGCTCATGCGTATCGGGATGGATGGAACGAAGTGGTATGTGCGGATGTTTGCGCTCGACGGTTTTGACTGGCGCGTCATTATGTTTATCGAAAGAAATGAAATACTTTCGTCATTCCACCGGATTGTCATGCACATGGCGATTATTACCGTTATCTTGTTCGTACTGGTGTTTATCATCGGGTTTTATTTATCCGCGCAGTTTTCAACGCTTTTTCGGAAGGTTACGGGACTGTTTGAAAAGATTGCGGCGGGAGATTTGCGGAACCGGCTTGAATATCGGAATCAGGATGAAATCGGCAATTTAACGGTACACTTGAATCAAACGCTTGATAATGTCGGCGGCATGATCGGCTCATTAATCGAAGAAGCGAAAGTTATGAAACGCATCGGAGAAACGCTTGCAAGCAATATGACTGAAACTGCCGCCTCCATTACGCAAATCAGCGGAGCCGTTGAAAGAGTCAAAGAGCAGGCGGGGGATCAAGCGGGCAGCGTTTCAAAAACCACTGCGGCTGTTGAAGATATTATCAGCCGGATTCAAAGTTTGAATAAAAGCATTGAACAGCAAACCCAAAGCGTAAATCGCTCCTCGGCAGCAATCGAGGCGATGGTTGCAAATATTGCATCCATTACCGAAACGCTTGAACAAAATAACGTCTTAATGCAAACCTTGGCGGAAAAAACGGTCATCGGAAAGGAAGGCAGCGCGAGCGCGAATGCCGTTGTCCGTCAAATTGCGGAAAAATCCGATTCGCTTTTGGAAGCGAGTTTTATTATCCGCAATATTGCAAGTCAGACGAATCTTTTGGCGATGAATGCGGCGATTGAGGCCGCTCATGCGGGAGAGACGGGGAAGGGCTTTGCCGTTGTTGCGGATGAGATTCGGAAATTGGCGGTAGAGTCGAATGCGCAGGGAAAGAAAATCGGCATGGAACTCAAAGAGTCGACGGAGCGGATCAATGAATTGATGGATGCCGGCGATAAAGCAGGCGCGATTTTTGATGAAGTATATGAGCTGGTAAAAGAAGCGGCTGCAAAGGAAGACTCTATTACCAACGCGATGCGAAAACAGTCGGCCGGAAGCCGAGAGATTTTAACGGCAATGGAATCGATTACCGGCGTTGCAGTTAAGGTGAGTAATGGGGCTTCGGAGATGCTGAAAAACAGCGAAACCGTTTCTGAAGAAATAGAAAAACTTGATAACGTAACGAAACTGATTACTGACAGCATGGATGAAATGGCAAGCGGCGCGCTACAGATTAATCAGGCGGTTTGGGAAGTAAATGAAATGACTCAGGAAAACCGGATAAGCATTGAAAATGCGGTGAATGCTGTAGAAAAATTCCGCGTGTAAAGCATAGCGGCGCTTTCGGGCGCGTCTTTTTCGGTAAGGAGTTTGGATGAAAGTCTTACGGATAAATAAGTTTTTCCGGAAATTTGGAGAGATTCAAGTGCGGCGCCGCTGGTTTTTTATTGCGGCGATGCTTGCCGTTACGGTGATTGGGCTGTCGGGACTGAGAAAGCTGGTTATCCGCGATAATCAGGCGGATTGGTTCGATGAAAACGAAAAGATAAAGATTGCAACGGAACGATTTGAAAAAACATTCGGCAGCGAGGACATCATCGGCGTTCTGGTGCGCGCAGACGATGTGTTTTCGCCGGATGTCCTACGCATGATTGACGCGATGGGGCGTGAAATGCTTCAGGAAATTCCGTTCGCGAAAAAGGTGAATTCGCTTACGACGCTTTCGCTTGTTACCGGAAGCGAAGATGAAATTCAAATCGTCAAACCGTTTGAAGACGGCATTCCCGATAGTACGACGGAAGAGGGGCGGCGGCGCCTTGCCGAAATTAAACGCTTTATGCTTTCGCGCCAATCGATTGTTAATAAGCTGATTTCTGCCGATGCGACGGAAACATGGATTATCTTACAGCTGTATAATTACGGCGATGAAAAAAAGAATACCGACACGGCGCGCTACTATGAAGTAGGGGATGCCGCGCATAAACTGCTCGATGATCCGAAGTGGCAAAGCGATAGGTGGGAGCTTTTCCAAGCCGGCGGCCCGTATACCGAATGCGAAGAGCGCGATGTGGTCAACAGCGAAGTTACGCGGAATCTCCTTGAGGGCTTTGTCGTTATGCTTGTGTGCCTGATTGTGTTTGTGCGCTCGCTGCGGGGGCTTATCGTGCCGATGTTTACGACGGTCGGCGGCATTGGGGTGGTGTTCGGCTTTATGGCGTACGCGGGGCAAATCGCCGATTCAAACATGATGACCATTCCGATTATTCTCGGCATGGCGCTTGCCGTCGGCTATTCCATTCATTACATCAATGCGTTCAAACTCAATTTCAGAATGACGGGAGAGCGCAAGTCTTCTGTCATTAAGGCGGTGGAAGAAACCGGCTGGCCGATTCTTTTTACGGCGCTGACGACCATTGCATCGCTCATCTCTTTCATTTTAATCGACATTGGGCCGCTCAAATGGCTTGGCATAACGGCTTCGGCGACGGTGTTTACCGTTTTTTTGTACGTCATTATTTTAATTCCCGTGCTGTTGTCGTTCGGCAAAGACAAAACGCCTGAACAAACGGCAACAGCCGCTCATACGCCGCGCATCGATCGCGCTTTTGAACGATTTGGCCGCGCGGTTATGACGGCGAAGGTTCCGCTTATCATTTTAGGATTTCTGATTATTGCGGCATTTATACCGGGCATTCCGCGCATCGAAGTGAATATGGACTACGTTAAAATGTTCGGCACAAAAATTCCGTATATCGCGCGTCTTGCAAAACTTGCCGATATGCAGCTTGGAACGCAGTATTCGTACAAGGTGATGATTGAATGCGCAGAACCGGATGCATTTAAGGAGCCGGAGCGGATGCAGGCGCTCGAACAGCTTGAAAAGGCGCTCGGCAGATTAAGCGAAACGCGGATTTCAAACGGAACGCCGCGCGTGCAATCGGCGCTTGACCTTGTTAGAGAGATGAACCGGATGCTCAACGGCGATGATCCTGCGTTTTATACCATTCCGGATGAGCGGGCGACGCTTACGGAAGAATTGTTTCAATACGAACTGTCGGACAGCGAATATTTGTTCAGCTGGCTGAGCGAAGATTATGCGAGCACGTATCTTTCTGTTGATTTACGGGGGTATGAGAGCGCCATGATCACGCAAAATGTTGCGGAGGCCGAACGGCTCGGCAAGGAGTTTTTTCCTGATGCGGAGGTGTCGGTGATCGGCATCATTGCGGAATTTGCCGACTTGAATGGGAAAATCGTTCAGGGGGAAATAAAATCGTTCGGCGGTTCGCTTTTTATCATCGTCTTGATGCTCATCATTGTTTTTTCTAGCGTCCGAACGGGCTTAATCGGCATGATTCCGAATGTTACGCCGGTTATTATTCTTTCAGGACTCATGGGCTACCTCAATTTCCAGCTTGACATGATGACGATGACGATTATCCCCATGATTTTAGGGATTGCAGTCGACGATACCATCCATTTTATCAACCACACAAAATATTTGTACGAAATAAGCGGCAACTACAAAGAATCGATCATCCGCACCTACCGCGAAGTCGGCAAAACAATGAGCATGACGACAACGATTATCTGCGCGATGTTTTTTGTCTACACGTTCAGCATTATGACGACGATGCAGAGGATCGGCATTCTTGCCATTATCGGTTTATTCGCTGCGCTCTTAGCCGACTATTTGATGACGCCGGTATTAATACTCATAACAAAGCCGTTTGGAAGGGAGAAGCCGAAGGAAAAGCAGTCGGTCGGCGGAAAATAGACGGCGCGTGAGGCGGAAGAGGCGATATTGCAAAACATTCGTCACATTTTTAAAATAGATACGCTTTGCAGATACAGAATGCGAAGAAGGGAAAACTATATTTTGGAGGCATTATAATATGAAGAAAAAATGCATTGCGGGGGCTGCGCTTGCGGCTTTCTTTTTGGGCGCGCTCCATGCAGAGAGCGCATACGATATTATGAAGGCGGTAAAAGAGCGCTATCAGGGGGAGACGGCGGTTTATAAAATGAAGCTGACGCTCCGTTCGGCAAAAGGGTCGGCGCGGGAGCGGCAGGTCAGTTATTATTCAAAGGATTACGGAAACGAAAAAAAATCCGTTATGGTTTTTCAAACGCCGAAGGATGTTGCGGGCGTCGGCTATCTTGTCTGGAGTTATGATGAAAAGGACAAGGACGATAATACGTGGCTTTACATGCCGGCGATGAAGAAGGTGCGCCGCATCTCCGGCTCCGGAAAGGACGGGTATTTTATGGGCACGGATTTTACCTATGACGATATGGGCGACCGGGATTTATCGAAGGACGATTTTAATCTTATCGGTGAAGAAGAAATCGATGGAGAAGCCTGTTGGAAAATTGAGTGCATTCCACACAGTAACACGGAAAAAAACAGCCGCCGGGTTTGCTGGATTCGGAAAGATAACGCGATGGTTTTAAAAAGTGAATATTATAACCGGCAGAATGCGCTTGAACGGGTGCTAACCATAAGCGGGGTGACGCAGATTGACGGCATTTGGACGGCGGAAACGATGACGATGAAAAATATGATGAGCGGGCACAGTACGGTTATCGAAACGGCCGACATTTCCTACAACAAGCCGATTGACGATGCGCTCTTTACGGTTTCCGCGCTTGAACGGGGAGCGGTGAAATGATGCGGCGCGCGGTGCCCCTGCTGCTTGGGGCGGCAATGGCTTTTTTGTGCATTCCGGCGTATCCGGCGGACGTTTTATTTTCCGGCAATGCGAAAACGCAAATCGGTTCGTTTGTGTACGGCGATAATGCGGGGAAAATTGCTGCGGCAAAGGAGACGCTTACGCTTTCGCTGGATGCGCACGGCTTCGGCTGTTCGCTGTTTACCGAAGGGGCCGTGCACTTTGATGCGCGCACTGCTGCTTTAGAGCAGCCGTTTTCCGTAGCAAACGGCATCGGCGGCGCACTGCGCGAAGCATGGTTCGATTGGACAAGCCCGTCTTTTTCTGCGGCAAACTTAAACTTCTCAATGACGGCGGGGCGGCAGATTCGCGCATGGGGAAAGGCAGACGGTATTACCGTTTCGGATGTGCTCTGCCCGAAGGATATGGGAATTCTATCCGCCTCAAATTACAGCGAAGCGCGGCTCGGCATTGACGCTTTAAAATTGGCGCTTTCCGGAGAATTGTTTTCGGCAGAAGCGTACTGGATTCCGGTATTCCGTCCGTCGGTGCTGCCGCTTGCGCCGGGTAATCCGGTTCGCTCCGTACTGCTTCCGGAAAATCTGCCTGCACTTCCGCAGGTGAAAACGCCGGAAATGAACCTTGAAAACGGTTCGTATGCAGCTCGCCTTGATTTCCATCTTCCTGCCGCAGATTTTTCGTTTTACGGTTTTTACGGCTGGGATTCGGATAATGCGCTGCTGACGCTGATGACGGGAAAATATTTCCGCATGGGGATGGCGGCCTTCGACGCGGCAATTCCGCTCGGCGAATTTGTCCTCCGTGCGGAGACGGCATTTTTTCCAAACCGCGCCTTTGAATTGCATAAAGATAAAATTTTTACCGACGGACGGACGCATTTGACGATGCACCAGATTAAAGCGCTCGCCGGCATTGATTGGTTTAAAGGCGATTGGATAATAAACGCGCAATATTACGGCGATCTTGTGTTCATTCCCGATGATGCGATGAACCGCCACCCCTACGATCACGGCTCGACGCTCAGCATCGGCCGCTCTTTTATCGGCGAAACGCTCAAAATTATGCTGTCGGCGGCAGCCGATTGGAACGATCTCGACAGTTACGCAGGGCTTTCGGCAACCTATGCATTAACCGACCAAATCAAACTGACTGCTGGAGCGGACGGCTATTTTCACGGCTTTAAGCGGAACGGAAAGTACGGCTCGCTTGCCGCGTTGAGTAACGTCCGGCTCGAAGCGGTATTCAGCTTCTAAAGTAAACCGTCCCCGTGCCTGTTTACGGGGATGGTTTTTCCGGACAAAACGTTTCCGTCAGAGAATCGAGGGCGGCCGAAGCGCTAAACGGTTACCGCCGCCCGCAGCTGCTCTTCTTTTGCATATACGTTGAGCGCATCGAGCATTTCATCCATGTAGCCCATAATAAATTGATCGAGTTTATACAGGGTGAGGTTGATGCGGTGATCGGTAACGCGGTTTTGCGGAAAGTTATACGTCCGGATGCGCTCGCTCCGGTCGCCGCTTCCGACCATGTTTTTACGCGCTGCAGACCGCTCCGCGTTGCGCTTGCTTTCTTCAAGGTCGAATAACCGGGCGCGCAGCACGCGGAACGCTTTCGTCTTGTTTTTAATCTGACTCTTTTCGTCCTGCTGAATGACAACGATTCCGGTCGGAATGTGCGTGAGCCGAACGGCGGAATCCGTTGTGTTGACGCACTGTCCGCCGGGGCCGCCTGCGCGCATCACATCAATGCGTACATCATCCGGCTTTATGTCGATTTCCGTTTCCTCAGCTTCCGGAAGGATGGCAACGGTAACGGTACTGGTATGGATGCGTCCCTGCGCTTCCGTCGTCGGCACCCGCTGAACCCGATGCACCCCGCCTTCCCACCGGAGCGTACCGTATACAAATTTTCCGCTGATTGAAAACGATATTTCCTTGTAGCCGCCGACTTCCGTCGGGCTTGAGTTGAGCAGCTCGTATTTCCAGCCGCGCATTTGCGAAAGCCTTGAATACATTTCGAATAAATCGGCAACAAACAGCGACGCTTCGTCTCCGCCGACACCGCCGCGTATTTCAACGATAATATTTTTCTCATCTAGCGGATCCGGCGGAATTAATTTGAGCTTAATCTGCTCTTCTAGTTTTGGCTTCCGTTCTTCCAATTCTTTTAATTCTTCCCGCGCCATTTCTTTCATGTCTTGATCGTCTTCGGCAGTGATCAGTTCCGTATCATCGCGGATGCCCTGCAACACTTTTTTATATTCGCTATACAGTTCAACAATTTCCGAAAGATAGCCGTTTTCTCTCATGGTTTCTTTATATTTTTTCGGATCCTTGATTAGTTCCGGATCCATAACAAGCTTTTGCACTTCTTCATACCGTGCCGCACAATCGTTGAGTTTTTTCAGCAAATCCATGCCGCATCATAGCGTATATGCGCTTAAAATTCAACGAAGCGGCTTGTTCATTGCAGGAAAAGGCGGACGGAAGGACGGGACTTAAAAGATACAATAATTTATCCGCCGTCCGCGCGTGGGCATCGGTAATCCAGCCTGCACAGCCGTAGAGTTTTCCTCTCCGCGATAGGAGAGGCTTGAAGAGCGCAATCAGTTTTTATGGCGGAGTAACGTTCGTAATGCGTCTGCAAATGCGCTCCGTTCGCTTGCCGATACGAAAGCTGCGTTCGCAAGTGTCGGAAGCGGAGCGCCGGAGGCGGCAATCCAATAGCGCGCATCGTCCGCTTGGATGTCGGGAACCGGAGCTGCCGCTTGCACCGGACTTAAGCCGGTTCTCGCACTGAGAATGTCCTGCTTGTTTTGCGCCAACAGCAGTAAGGATTGCTGCACAGCTTTGCTCTTTGAAAGCGGAATTCCGAAAATCAGCGGAGCGGTAAAGCGGCGGGCGCTGCCGGTGCGTTCCGACGGATAATACGCGGTAGAAAACGGCGCGATTACGTTTCTGTCAAATTGCCGATGCTCTGAAAGCGTCATCAATCCGATTGCGGAAAGATTTTCGGAGATGAAATACCGAACATCTTCCGTTTTCAGCTGAAAGGTATCCGCGCCGAGAATGCCTTTCGCCGTCCATCGGGCAAGTAAGTCGGCTGCATCAAAGAATTCGCCTCCTGCATCGATCATAGGCATAAGCAATTCGGTAAAATCCCGGGACGAAACCTTGTTTTGCCGTGCGGATTCGGTAATTTTCCGTACCGCAGCCTCCCATTTTTCGACGCCCGACAACGCTTCCGTCAGAGCGCCGACAATATTTATCAATGCCGTGTCGTCGCCTCCGGCAAATACAACGGGAGAGGGATAGTGCGGTTTTGCCGTTTGCCCGAACGCATCGATATCGAAGAATGCGCCGATTGCGTTTATTCCGGCTTCCCCGAGCATTTCCGTTTTTATGTCGATTTCAAAATTATCGGCCAAAATCGGAAGCGCATACACCGCGCCGTTTGCCGCCTTTGCCGAAAGCCTCATGGAAGAAACCATGCCTTCAAGGGCGGCCGACGGTAATCCTGTTTTCTGTTTTTGCGCCAGCGTAGCGGCATCGTCGGCGTTCAGCCCGTTATAGAGGAATAATACATCCGGCGTGCCGGATTTTTTGAGAGCCGCTTCAAGCCCTTCCGAATCATCTAAAATCGTTATCGTATACGGTTCGGCATTTGTTTTCCGATTTTGTGTTGTTTGGAGAACGCCGGTTATGACAGCGGCCGTCTGCTCGGGGATTCCGTAAAAAGCCGCCGTCGGCTTTTGATTGAGCGAGTGCAGGACGACAAAAAGGAAAACGGTAAGCGCTAGCAAAGCGCCGCTTCCGCCAAGTGCTAATTTTTTTAGGGTAATTTTCTGTTCCATTTGCGCAGTCTACCATATCGTAAGTTTTTATACCATAAAAAATAGAGCGGCGCATCGTAAGATGAGAGAAAAAACGCTGACGGAGCGGAGTATCTTAACCGATAACGCGCTCCGAAATTTCCTGTCATATTGTGCTGCCGTCGCTACCGGAGGAATAGCTCATAAAACGTTTAACGGATTTTGTAAGTACATTGTGTCGGCGCAAAATTAAACGTCGACATCCGGACGGAGCCGAAACATCGCGGTTGCCCCGCGCAAAGTCGATCTGTATGAAACATATGCGGATCTATGCAAAAGCCCTGCCAGCGTCGCACGTTGCCGGAAACTTTTCCCAAGCGGAATACCCTTTACTATTGTTTTGGCGGATGGATGCCCGAATCTTTTACATCAATGCTTAAAAAAAATTGATTGGCAATCCCGTATAAAACAGGGCGCACCTCCTGCAAGACGAGCTTTCCGATAGTCAATGCGCAGCGCGTTGCAAACACTGACGGCACGCAGGGCAATCGCTAAGATGCGGACAAGCAAGAATCCGGAATAATGCGGCACATTGCAGCCGATACGTAAGGACTTCTGCACGCGCTTGCCATAACGACAGATAAAAAAGGAGCGTCGTGCGCTTTCGAGCAAAATTAAAGAAGAATACATCGACCATTCGTTTGCCGATAAAGTTTTTAAAGAATGAAATGGTACCACTCCTTAAACGCAATGCATTGCATTGCACACATGTAAGATGATTCCCAAACGACAGATAGTGGGCCAGACTTTTACGTAACTTGAAAAAAATGAAAAACTGCAAGCAGGTTTGTAGAATCCAGATTTTTCGCGGAAAGCCCATAAAATCTTGTGCGGGCGTTTTTGTGATTTCTTTATGAGTGCATGAAAGCCGCATCATGTTGGAGCCGCTCACAGTGAAGAAAAAATACGGGTTATCCCATTTTACCTTGAGTATGGGAGCAGCCGGATCATCATAAAAAAATTATCTTAAAATCAATTTTTCTTCTCTATTTTCTTAGCCAAAAATCTTTAAAAGCCATATAAGGACTGTAGAAGGTATGGAGATGAACAACGCACTGACGCTCATCCTTAAAGACGATTATTTATTCAAACGCTTGCTCGGTTCAGCTAGTAAGAAAACAAAGCCTGCTTGCAGGACTTTCTTGAATGCGTACTGGATATGTCGATCGAGATGATTACGGACCCACGGAAATCAATTTTTACCTTATATATAAGATAAACTGCTACACTATCCGTATG
>CAUTZW010000072.1:0-13902 GCA_963543045.1 uncultured Treponema sp. | reverse complement strand
GTTTTACTGTGTTTTACTGTGTTTTACTGTGTTTTACTGTGTTTTACTGTGTTTTACTGTGTTTTGCGTGTATTTTATTGGTTTTCTAAACATGTTTTTAGAAGATAAAAATACTATCCTACCGGCTTTTTGAGACAAGCCCGTAGGATAGTTCCTGTTTCTACAACCGCTTACCTCCCCATCTACGATGCCGATAGGATAGTTTGCCGTTAAGACTTCGATTTTAGTGCGGGACTTATTGCTTGCGGTCGGATTGATTTTCATTTCGATTTGATACCAGCCGTGTAACTTTCCCGCTCGCGTCAAAACTTCGTTTCGGTAAGAGCTGAGCAAGAACTTGCCGGTAACCGTTCCAAGCACTTCAATAGGCGCATTAAAATCTTCCTGCGAATAGCCGTCGTAGTGTCCTTGCGGACTGCAGTTACGGAGTACTCAAATTTTTAGAACCTGTTTATGGTCAAAGAAATAAGCTATAATGCCCTCATAAGAAAGCAATATCCCAGCAACATAACGCGCGAACAATTCGAAGAAATCCTCCCGTTATTAGAAAGCGGACGGAAAAAGACAGCACCGAGGAAAGTCGACCTATATGAAGTATTTTGCGCCGTACTGTATCTACTCAAAAGCGGCTGCCACTTTGGCAAAGAAGTAACGGTACAAGTAGTCAAGCGCAATGAATTATATATATTCGAAGTAATTCCCAAACGCTGGATAGTGGAACGAAGCTTTGTGAAGAAGTGCGAGCGTAAGTATAATACTGACTTTTATATCGCTGCTGTTTAGAAGATATTAAACAAGCTCTTAGAAAAATTCGAAAATCGCTTACAATGCTATTTTTTGAATACATTGAATCCTAATATAATCGCAAGCACATTCATTCAACTCTGAGCTACAGGGCTCTGGAAGCTGTTAATTCAGAATGTGAAAAACTTGCAGCTTAAACTGGCATTTTCGGTGTCTATTTTATTGACTTAGGTACACGACGCATTTTCTTTCTATCATATACACACTGTTGTTGCGCTTTACTACGCTCACTGACAGCCGCCGCCTAAAAAACGGAGGCGCTCTTCGGCTTTTATACCGTCCACCACTTGCAGAATTCACGTCTTCCCTCCGCCAAAGTTACGTTGCATCCCCGATCCGAGGGAACCTAGCTCACTCTCGCTTGGATCAGGGGATATCCTATGATCGGAGGGAAATAATCCCTAATCTTCCCATTTATAAAAATCTACGACGGAGCAGCTGTAAACGTGACGGTTGCTTGATGTAAAATTACTGATATGATCAGGCATTTTGTATTTGGATGGCTGTGCAATAGTACCGCTCCGCCTTGCTGCAAAATATTACGCGTCTACCGCGCTCGAAGTCACCCGCAACGTGCCTTGCCCAGTTTCGTGCCTGCATGCTGTTGTTCCCGCCTGCCGAAAAAGCAGAGACGGTTTCCGGATTTCATGCCGACTAACCTCCTCAACAGAATCTTTACGCGTCGCCTACACTCGAAGTCATCCGAGACGCGCCATGCCCACTTGTATGCCGCGTGCCATCGTTCTCGCCCGCCGAAAAACTAGAGGCGCTCACCTGGATTTCATATCGGTTACTGCCTGCGGAGCCTACGTCTTCCCTCCGCTAAAGCTACGTTGCATCCCCTGTCCGAGGGAACCTAGCTCACCCTCGCTTGGATCAGGGGATGCCCCCGTTCGGCTAAGGAGGCGTACTCCGTTCGGAGGGAGATACTCCCTAATCTTCCCGTTTGTAAAAATCTCCGACTGGGCGGTCGGAAATGTGTTGGTCGCTTGCTGTAAAATTGCCGATATGCTCAAGCATTTTGTATTCGGATGATTGTGCAATAGTACCGCTCTAACTTGCCGCAAAATGCTACGCGCACCCGCGCTCGAAGTCGCCCGCAACCTGCCGTGCCCGTTTTGCGCCTGCTTGCCGTCAGTCCCACCCGTCGAGAAAAATGGATGCAACCGCACCGGATTTTATACCGGCCGACGCCTCAACTGAATCTTTACGCGCATCCACGCTCTACTAAGTCGCCCGCAACATGCTGTTCCCGCTTTCGCGCCTGCGTGTAGTCACTCCCCGCCCGTCAGAAAAACAGAGGCGGCCGCCGGCTCTCATACAGTCCACCGCTTGCGGAATCTACGCCTTCTTCCGCCCAAGGTACGTTGTCTCCCCGTCCCCTGTGCAAGGAAACTTACCTCCCCTCTCTCGGATCAGGGGATTCCCTAATCTTCCTGTTTGTAAAAATCTACGATGGAACGGCCGTAAATGTGTTGGGCGCTTGATGTAAAATTACCGATGTATTCAGCTGACTGTGCAATACTACCACTCCGCCTTGCTGCAAAATGTTACGCGCCGCAATCGATTTGACGAGCTGTTCTCGGAATTGATACGGAAGCGGCGGAGCGATACGGCTGCAATGTTTATCTTGCCTTTTTCACAGAGATCGATTTTTCCGGAGCCCCGTGCGGCGCGGCTTCTATCGCAACCGTTCCGGAAATACAGAAGAGATTCAGCCGCGTTTTCCGGAAATATCACCGAGTACGGCAAACCTGGCAAAAAAACAGGGGCGCGATGCTCTCGTACAGCGCCGTTGTGCCTGCCTTCATCTCCCGCAGGCATAAAAAAACTTGCCCTACCATAGCATTGCTCTTGTTATATCTTTTTTGAGCGGGGACACTGCTTTCAACTGAGGTATTTAAATGAAAAAATTATTTTCAGTATTTGTATTTTCAACTATTTTTATGATGTTTTTTTCAAGCTGTATGACAACGAGTGTAACTGGGCCGTCTTTATCCTCTCAAAAAATCATCGAGGTACCGAATGTTAATAAAGCTGCTCTTTTTGTAAAATGCAATTTGGCAGCTGTAGATATGTTTAAAAATGCAAAATCGGTAATTCAATTTGCCGACAAAGATGCCGGTGTTATTAGCGGAAAATTTATAATTTCCGATGTTATGGCAGGTATTTATTTTCATCGTATAGATATAACATTAACAATAGAAGTAAAAGATTCTAAAGCGCGGTTATCTTGTTCCGACATAACAGCTACAATAATCGGGGACGCACTGTACGGACATTATATAAGAGACAATCGATCCTTTCCCATAACAGAAGGCTCCGCACTTGCCGAAAAGGTAAAACCTGAAATAACTCATTTTGAACAAACTTTTGCGGATAAAATTACAACAAAAAAATCAGATTGGTAACGCGTACGCTCCATCTGCGTATGTTTCTTTCGGCTAGCGTACCTTCATTATTCCAAATGCTTTCAATCGTTTATCCGATTGAAGATGCGAACGCCGTGTGACGCCATTTATATCGGGCGCTCCGTCTCCATTCGTATCTTTTTCCGTGTTATCTATAAAATAGATTTGACCGTTTTCAATTTTATCAAAAATTGCAATATGTGTTACAAATGCACTGTTTGTCTCTCCCATAAAAATTAAATCGCCTTGTCGTAATTGAGGTAGTGTAGTATGCACGGAATAATTTTCGTACATGGCATTGGCAGAGGCATCCTTAAATAAAAGCGAATACTTTGTGTCGACCACTGCATATTTATAGCACATTACAATTAAACCAGAGCAATCGATTGTTATTGCTGCTCGTACAGGTGATTGTCCTCCAAGCAAATATTCCGTATCGGAATCCTTATATAATTCAGCAAAGCGAAATGCTCTCGCCGCTATATCTTGCGGGCATTCAGTTTTCCGCCATATCAACGATTCTCTCATTCCGTCCCTTGCCGGACATATAATTCCGTTCGGACAAGGAGTATATAGCGGTTTACCGTTTCCGGATGAATACGGCGCTCTTCCGTGCTTACAGCGCACAGTTTCGGCAAAAGAGCGCGGGCATTGAAAAAAAACAGCTGTACGGGTATAGTGGGCGCATGAATGAGCGGCGTTTTACGGTACTGGATATGCTTGATCTCGACTTGCCGGGGCACGATGCATTTGAGCTGTCCTGCATTGCCGGCAGGCGCGGTCTTCCCCGCACAATTGAAGTGCCGGATGTCAACCGGCCGGGACTTGCGCTTGCAGGTTTCTATGAAGCGTTTGCGTATCAGCGGGTGCAGCTCTTTGGACGAGGGGAAACTGCGTACCTGAATAAGCTGCATGATGAAGGCAATATCGATAGTTTGCGGGTTATGTTCGGCTACAAGATGCCGTGCTGCGTTTTTTCAAAGAACCGGCAGCCGACGCAGGAGTTTCTTGACATTGCCGAAGAAGCCTGTTGCCCCATTCTGCACACGGCGCTTGAAACAAGCGACTTTTCAATCCGTCTGCTCCGCGTTTTTTCCAACATTTTTGCGCAACGGAAAACCATTCACGGCGTTCTTGTCGAAGTTTTCGGCGTCGGCATCCTGCTGACGGGGCATTCGGGGGTCGGCAAAAGCGAAACCGCCCTTGAGCTGCTTGAACGCGGGCACCGGCTGGTTGCTGACGATATTGTCGAAGTGCGCTGTGTCAACGGCAACATTATTTTGGCGCGCGGCGCGAATACGCTCATCAGTCACCACATGGAAATACGCGGACTTGGCATTATAAACGTGTCGCAGCTCTACGGGGTCGGCGCAATTCGGGAGCAAAAAGAAATCCAGCTCGTCGTTAAACTGGAAGAATGGGATCAAGATAAAGTGTATGATCGGCTTGGCGTAAATCAAAAATACATGAACATTCTGGGCGTGGAGGTGCCGGCGATTGATATTCCAGTACGGCCGGGACGCAATTTGCCGATTATCATTGAGGCGGCTGCCATGAACGAGCGTCTCAAGAAGATGGGGTACAATTCGGCAAAAGACTTTAATCAAAATGTACTCAAGTGGATTGAAACGGGAGAGGCGGAAGCGGCCTTTTACGGAAATGATGATATGTATTGATACTTTTTATATATTCAACTGCAAAGGATGTTTTTATGATTGAAAAGATGTTGACTGTCAGAAACCGCGCAGGAATTCATGCCCGGCCTGCTGCCATTATTGCCCAAGCGGCGAATAAATTTTCAAGCGAAATTACCCTGTCCCGCGAAGATACTTCCGTCAATGCAAAGTCCATCATGGGCGTTATCACGATGGCGGCCGGCTACAACACGGTTTTGAAGCTTCAGGTTGAAGGGCAGGATGAAGCGGAAGCTGCCGACATGATTGAAAAGCTGTTTGAATCGCGGTTTGAAGAAGAATAAACGATAAATCGCCGGAGCGGCATCCGGAACGCCCTGCTCGCTTCATTCCGGACGGGCAACGTTTCCTGCGGAGGCCGTGCATCGAACGCACTCCGCAAATGAACGGACAGCCTTTTGAAACCGGCCGAACGCCCTTGCCGCTGTGTCGGATGTCCGCTCGACACGGAGAGAAGGCGCCGCTTCCGCTGCATACCGGCTTTCTTGGTACAGATTATGAGTCATGCCTACCTTTTCACCGGCCCCGAAGCCGGAGACAGAAACAATGCCGCCGATGCCGTTATCGCCGCGCTGAAAAAAAACCACGGAGCGGTGGAGTTTTATTCGTTCTTCGCCTCCGAAACGCCGGCGGCCGAATATCTGTCCGTCCTGCAAAACGAATCGCTTTTTTCCGCAGCGGTTTGCGTTACCGTCAAAAATGCGGAAGCGATTAAGAAAAAAGACGATATTGAAATGCTTTCGGCATGGATTTCCGCGCAAAACTCCGGCGCAAACGCGCTCATCCTCCTTTCCGATGAAATTTCAATCGATTCCAAAATTGAAAAAGCGCTTCCCGCATCGAACAAAAAGATTTTTTGGGAAATGTTCGAAGACCGGAAAATCCCGTGGATTCAATCGTTCTGCGCAAAAAGCGGCTATCGCATCTCCGAATCGGCCGCCGCCGCAATGCTCGAACTGACCGAAAACAATACGCAATCGCTGAAACAGGAGTGCGCCCGCTTTTTTATCTGCTTTCCGTCCGGCCATGAAATAACCGAAGATGACGTTGAAGCGCTGCTGGCACATAACAGGGAGGAAAATGCTTTTTCGCTGTTCGACGCCATGACGAAAAACGACGGCGCCGCCCGCCTCGAAAAAGCAATTGAAATCCTCCAGAAAATCCGCCTTTCAAAAGAAAACTCTTCCGTCATGCTGATTGCAGGCTTGGCCTCGTGCTTCAGAAAACTCCAGCTGTGGCATAAATTGGGCGCCGCCGGTAAATCGGACGACTTTACCCTCAAAATCAACGGCTTTGCCAGCAAAAAAATGAAGATGCAGTACGCGCAGGCCGCGCGCATTTGGACCGCTGGTCAAGCTGCCGCCGCGCTCGCCCTCCTCGCAGAAACCGACGCCGCCATCCGCTCCGGCGCCGCTGCACTCGAAGACATCTTGCTGCAAAAACTCCTTTACGAAATCACCCTAAAAAAAGGCGTCCCCTGCGCCCTCTACGAGCCAGACGCGCTGTAGGAAAAACCGCCCACCGGCACTCTCCTCCTGCAGGACGGATGTAACGCAGGTTGCGGCAGTCGACCGATGCTGTCGGGTTCCCCTGTGGGCAATCTAGTGTGGAGCGGAACGGCACTTTCGTCGGCAATATCTTGCGGGAATCAGCGTGGTCTGCAAAATCCTCTTGCTGCAAGCATGGAGCTCCGGTTGCGCCCCCTGCATCCGTACGGCAATTCCGGCACTCTCCTCCCGCGCGGGGTGGATGCACCGCGGGTTGCGGTAATCGGCCTGCGCCTTCTACGAGCCGGACGCACTGTAGAAAAGCTGTCGGCAGGCAAGGCCGCACGTTCCTTATGCCAAGCCGGTAATTTCCGGGCGGAGAATGGGGTCGGTGTTTCTGGATAGGAAGAAGACTGCCGAACAGGCGGCGAGGAAGGCGACGGCGGCGCAAAGCATTTTGAAGACTTCGGTAAGCGACCGATGCAGGACGGCAGCGAGCGGAGCGGCAAGGTATAAGCCCGCCGCGGCGCAGAGCATGGGCACAAAGAGCGCTGCAAGGCCGCGCAGCGCATCGGCTGTTTTTGAAAATCCGATGTAGACTTTGCTGTCTTTTTCAAGCCGGTAGCCGTGCGGGTTCAATACGGTAATGCCGTTTCGTACGCCGCCTTCCGCTTGCTGCGGCACCACCGTAACTGCGGCCTCCGATATTTCCGTTACAATATAGACTGGCTTCACCGGTTCGCCTCCCCGTTTTTGAGTTCCTGCAACCTTCTCCGGCATTCCTCATACCCGTTGCTATTTCCGAGCTGTTCATACGTATCCCGTAAGTTGAACAGCGCATCATAATAGTAAGGATTCAGCGTAACCGCTTCTTCAAATGCGGCGCTCGCATTCTCGTAGTTTTGCTGATTGAAATACACGACGCCGGTTGTATTCCAAAACTGCGGATTATCCGAATTGACCAAAATACCTTCGGCGCAATAAATGAGCGCGCGCGCCATATCGTCGCGGCCGAAGCACAGCACGGCAAGCGCATTGATGGTGTCCTCGTCTTCCGGATCGATTTCGTGCGCCCGCTCCAACGCATGAAGCGCATCGTCAGGCCGCCCCGCATTCTGAAGCATGATTCCCAAGTTGTACCACAGCAGATGATTATCCTGTTCAAGCGTAAGCGCCCGCGCAAAGCACGCGACCGCCTCGCGGTATGAACCGTCGCCCGCAAGCAAAATCGCCTGATTATTTAATTTGTCAGCAGCTTCATTCATAGCGCTCCTCCCGAAATGCCGATTGCCCGGTTTTCTTGCCGGTTCCTCCAAAGCCCCCGTGCGGGAACTTTCCCCAATAACGATCGTCTGAATGCCTTTCAGTTACGCCGGTTTCCGAAACGATAAAAGTAAGTCGGCAAAGAGCCGCACAATCAACTGCGCGCCCGCCGTCCGCCCGCCGTCAAAAAGTTCCGCAAGCTGCCGACTGCCGGTTTCGATGAAATGCCGACCGGTATCGGCGGCTTTTTCGATTGCCCCGTCGGATTCAAGGAGCGCGATGCAGCGTTCGACCGCCTGAGAGCCGATGCCTTCGCGCGCAGCCGTTTCCATAAGGCGCACGACAGTTGCCGCATCGGACGGATGCTTCTGGATGTGCAGCAGGACGGGCAAACTCTTTTTGCCTTCGACAATATCGTCTCCGCGATGTTTGCCGACATTTCCGGCCGTCAGATTCTGCACGTCATCGAGGATTTGAAAACCCTCGCCCAGCATGGCGGCAATTTTTCCGGCCGCACGGCACGCCTCTCCGCTTCCTCCGCCGGCCGTAACGCCAATCCGCGCCGCAAGAGAAGCAAGCGTTCCCGTCTTGCACCGCACCATCGCCGAATATTCGGCAAGCGACGGAAACAGCGCCGCCTCCCGATGCCACGCAATATCCATCGCCTGCCCCAGATGCAACCGCCGCAGCTCCTCCGCATACAGCGCATACAGCGTCGCCTTGAAGGCGCAAGGCGCATCTAGCAGAGAAATGCAGGCCGCCGCCTCAAAGTACAGCCACGACCCCGCATTCAAAGCGGCATCGAGCCCGTAGCGGACATGCGCGCACGGCTTTCCGCGCCGCAACTGTGCGCCGTCTTCGATATCATCATGAATCAAACTTGCCGTATGCACAAACTCAACCAGCGGCGAAAGCGAATAGAGCGCATCCTCGCATAGCGGCTGCCCGTCCGCAGCGCCGCATTCCCGCGCCGCCTGCGCGCACAAGGCCATGAGCAACGGCCGCCACCGCTTACCGCCCAAATCAATCAGCGCGCGGCACGGTTCGGTTAAACTGGCGGTGTGCGCATACGTCGCTCCATCCGGCAGCTGCGCAAACGACGCGTCAAGCCACGCGCCGTCCTCGTAGGCAGGTAAGGCCGCATGAAGCGCCGCCTCAATCTTTTCCAAATACGGAGCAAAAATCGAATCCATCGGAGCTACTATACCCGAATTGAGAGAAAAACGCCATTGCCGACAAAGCGAACGGCAAGAAAGGCGAGACGGAAAGAGCGCAAGCGCGCGGGTTATAGCGACTTTCTTTACAAAATCGCATCGGGCGACTCCGCGGCAGAGCTGCATCGAGGAGCTTGACGCGCACACTTCCGCGTCAAACGCTCCAAGCGTAGTGAATGGACTGCATTCGGACAAATACGGCAGCGGGAAAATCGCCATTCCGCGTTTTTTGCGATACCGCGGCGTTGGCCACGCGAACGCTCCGCCCGTCGCCGTCCCGTCCGCGAACGGAGCGAGCAATTCGCGGGCAGCTTGTCTTATTGCGCTGTAGCACGTGCGATTCGCTTATGAGGTTTGGCTGTTGTTTGCTGCGGGCAAGTGAGGTGGGCATCGATGCTGATTTCATAGATGTATGCCTTTCTCCCGGAACGAATGTGATGGGCGTTCCGTCCGCCGGTGCAGTTCGTGCCGTCATTGTCATAGAAAGTGCTTTTTTACGATACCGCGGTATTGGCCACGCAAGCGTCCGTCCGCGAATGGAGCAAGCAATTCACGTTCAGCTTGTTGCATTGCGCTGCAGCACGTGCGATTCGCTTATAAGGTTTGCTGTTGTTTGCTGCGGGCAAGTGGGATGGGCGTCGCAGGTTGTGCGTCGATGCCGATTTCATCGATGTACGCCTTTCTCCTGGAACGAATGTGATGTACGCTTCGTCCGCCGCTACAGTTCGTGCCTTCATTGTATAGAACGCACTTTTTCTTTCTTGCGATACCGCAGCGTTGGCCGCGCGAGTACTCCGCCCGTCACCGCCAAGCCCACGAACGGAGCGAGCAATTCGCTTTCAGCTTGTCGCATTGCGCTGCGGCACGTGCCATTCGCTTATGAGGTTTGCTGTTGTTTGCTGCAGGCAAGTGGGATGGGCGTCGATGCCGATTTCACGATGCACGCCTTTCTCCCGGAACGGATGTGATGCGCGCTCCGTTTCCTGTTGCAGTTTGTACCTTCATTACATAGAACGCGCTTTTTCTTTCTTACGATACCGCGGCATTGGCCGCGCGAGCGTTCCGCCCGTCCGCAAACGGAGCGAGCAATTCGCGTTCAGCTTGTCGCATTGCGCTGCAGCACGTACGATTCGTTTATGAGGTTTGCTGCGGGCAAGTGGGGTGGGTATCGATACCGATTTCATCGATGTACGCCTTTCTCCCGGAACGAATAGGATGTGCGCTCCCTCCCCCGTTGCAGTTCGTGCCGTCATTGTATAGGAAGCGGCTTTTTCTTTCTTACGGTACCGCGGCGTTGGCTATGCAAGCGCTCCGCCCGTCACCGACCACTCCACGAACGGAGCGAGTAATTCACGTTCAGCTTGCTGCATTATGCTACGGCACGTGCCATTCGCTTATGAGGTTTACTGCGGACAGTGGGGTGGACGTCGCAGGTTGTGCATCGATGCCGATTTCATCGATGTACGCCTTTCTCCCGGAACGGATGGAATGCGCGTTCCGCCCGCCGTTGCAGTTCGTGCTTTTATTGTATAGAAAGAGCTTTTTCTTTTTTGTGATACCGAGTATTCAATCATCAAAGAAGCACAAATCGACCGCAACCGAATATTGCTTCCTTTTTGTCAAACCGTGCTTTTTTCCGCATAGACGATTCGTTGCGGCTTTAACGCTCTGCGCTCTGACCTACCGGCACCCCAGCGGCTCCAACGGATAGTCCGAATCGGAATACATAGGCGAAAAAGGAAAGATGCCGTGCAAGACGCTATTTTATCACGCACGGCATCGATGACAGACGCATGTCCGAAGGTTACGCGCAGGATTGCCGGAAAACAGCGCGATGTTCAGAGATATTCGATAAAGCGGCCGACAATATGTGCTATTCGGCATTCGGGCTACTTTCGCATGGAAGCCGTAAAAATAATTTTGCCGTTTATTGCATAAAGTAAAGCGATATGTTATATATACGCATTATTGTAGTTATATAATGGATTCAATTCTATATAATTTTGGAGAATAAAGATGGCAACTAGAAGAGGGCCTCGTTTCAAAGAGTGCAGAAGACTGGGAGTAAATGTTTGCGGACACCCTAAGGCTATGAACCGAGCCAATAGTCCTGCTTTTAAGAGAACTCATAAGATTTCCGAATACGGTCAGCAGCTTATCGAAAAGCAAAAAGTAAAGGCTTATTACGGCATACTTGAAAAGCAGTTGGTGCGGTATTTCCGTACGGCGGCAAAGTCGGCGGAAAATACCGGTGCTGCGCTCATCATTTCATTGGAGTGCCGATTAGATAATCTTGTGTATCGACTCGGATTTGCAAATTCAATCCGTATGGCACGTCAAATTGTGACGCACGGGCACATTCTTGTTGACGGGAAAAAAGTTTCAATCCCATCCGTCGCAATAAAAGCGGGGCAGGAAATATCGCTTTGTGAAAAATCCAGAAAGAACGAACAATTCAAAGCGTGTTTTCTTGGTTCAAACAAAACGAAACTTGCATATTTAAATCGGGATGAAGCAAACTTTTCAGGAAAACTGGTTGCACTTCCTGTTCGTGCCGATATTCCGGTAGAAATCAACGATCGTATGGTTGTTGAGTTATTCTCAAAATAAACCGTACAAAAAGTATATGGCATTTAAAAGGCGTATCTCTCAATCTGTTTTAGAGATACCCTTTTGTATTAAAACAAAGTTTAGAAATAAACGGAATATGTGTCTATTAAGATCTTCCGCCATTTGGAAATCCTACACTATCTACCCATCTTAAATTTTTAGACTTTTCAAGCTGGATATACATACGCTCTTTTTCCACTCCGTAGTCTCCCAATTTAAATCCCACCAAACATGGCCGGAGTGCATTGAAGCAAGCAGTAGGCGGGTAGAGTAAACGGGCATTTGATTGACGTAACGGCGCTCCCTGTCTGCATTCGGTTTTGCAAGCGCAAAGTCGGAATGCATGTCGAAAGGGAAGGCGCAAAGTCGGAGCGGAACGCGCCGTGCGCAGCTTTCCTCTGCCCCATCGCGCATCACCCTACAAGCTTTGAATTTCCTTGTATAGGCGCGCCGCGCTGTTTTTGAGCGTGTATTTTTCAAGGAGTTTGTCCGGCGGCGCGACGGGTTCTTTCAAGAGCTCTTCTAAATCGACATGAGGCACATCAGGGTCGATATAATGGGCGGCGTCTCCGTATATTTCCGGCAGACATGAAGCGTTGGAAATAATGATCGGCGCACCGCAGGAAAGCGCTTCAAGCGGTGGAAGCCCGAAGCCTTCAAAATAAGACGGAAAAATAAAAGAGCGGCATTTTGAAAGCAGCGCTTTCGCCTCCGCATCGCTCAGATAGCCGGTCATAATAACATTCGGGAGGGCGTGGAGTTTTTCAAGCTCCTTGGGAACAACATCGGGGCGCGCCTGCCCCGAAACGGCAAACAGCTCGGCCGGATAAAGCTCGGCATGGGCGGCAATCCACTTGAGGTTTTTCCGAACGGCAAGACTTCCCAGCGTAAAGTAAAAGGGACGCTCGGCCAGCTGCGGCAGTCGCTCGAAAATCGAAAAATCCGGCTGAACGTCTTTGTATCGACCGATCCCGCTGTACACGACCGAAATCCGTTCGGGTGCAATACGATATGTGTCGGAAATCGTCTTTTTTGAAAATTCCGAAACCGTGATAATCCGCTTTGCCCGTCGGGCAATCGTCCGGTACATGAGATTGCTGTAGCTGCGGATGAGCTTGTCGCGGGGAGAGACGTAATCTTCGGAATGGAGCTTACCGTAAACGTCATGCAGAAACTCGATTCCCGGCGCGAAAATGGGGCACGTGTTGGAAAAATCGAGGCTGACGGCGCGCTCCCTGAGCACATACCGCTGAAAGGCGCCCTGCGTCCAGCGCGGAAAGGATGTAACGGTAACTTTTAAGCGCACAACCCGAATATTTTGAAGGTCCGGTACGTTTTGCGCATTTTCCGGAACGATTAATTCAATCTCTCCCGGCGCCGCGAGCGCATCGAGCGCTTCCGTCACTTCGACTGCGAGCCGCTCAATTCCCGTAGTTCTGCGGCACCACGGCTCCCCGTTTATCGCAATTTTCTTATTCAGCATGAGCCGCAGTATAGAGGAGAATCGGTTTATGCACTAGGGCGGGGCAAGGCAGGCGGGAGAGAGAGACGTACAGGTTTAACTTGGATGGCTGCCTGCTTCAAGTTTCGCTTGGGCGAAACTTGCGAGAGGGTCGGTGTAGATGGAGGAGGGGCAGATGGGATGTTTTTTTAGCCGACTGCTTGCCTTAAAGTTTTACCTAAGTGAAACTTGAGAGTAGTATAGCTACTTTCCATGAAATATAACTACTGGAGTGATATCATAAAAGTGCAGTGCCAAAATTGCCGAAAAAGAGAGGAGGAAAGGCAATGAAAAGGTACGATCAAAATTTCAAAACCGAGGCGTTGAAGCTGTCGGACGACATCGGAGTTAAGAAGGCGTGTAAACAGCTTAATGTGAACTACGGAAGGTTTATTTTCAGCCGCTAAAATAGCGCGGCTGAAAAACACTGCGAGTTTGCCGTTCGGCAAACGTCGCTTATTTACATATGCGCTTTCCGCGCACCAATGCAACAGCTTCCAAAGTTCACACTTTGTTCAGCTGTTGCATTTTATGGAACATTGGCAGGCTGGAGGAAGCGGCGAGCAAAGAAAAACAGGGAAGAAAAGAATGCTGATATAACATTCAAGACAGAGAACAGCAGGCTCAAAAAAGAAATAGCCGAGCTTAAAAATGCAAATGATATTCTCAAGGATGCACTCACTTTTTTCGTTCAAGACCGGAAGAAATAGAAAACGGAAATATGTTCGCTTACATCCATTGCCGTGCCGATGAAAAGAAGTTTTCAGTACGGATGATGTGCGCTGTTCTTCCGGTCAGTGAAAGCGGTTTTTATAAATGGAAGCGGAATAGAGGAAAGCTCAAAAAATGGCAGAAGCTGCTCACTGAAATGCATAGAATTCTTGATGAGGATGAAGAAAACAAAAACTACGGTGTCAG
>CAUTZW010000071.1:0-14315 GCA_963543045.1 uncultured Treponema sp. | reverse complement strand
TTTTTCCCCCCCCCCCCCCCCCCCCCCGATTGTCAAGTAAGAAACGCTCTTATTTTGCATAAATTTGCAATATTTTTTCTCTGTTTCTGGTACCGGAGGCCGATGGAGTATCGAGATTCATTTTGTCAGTTGCATTTTACTCAGCCGGTGTTATATTTAAACCTGTTACAGCGTATTGCACCTGTTTAAAAACAGACCTTTGAGAACAGGTTTATTCGGTCATTTTGATTCGATAGGAGTAGATATGGCGAAGAAAATTGTTGTTGTGGGCGGAGTTGCAGGCGGCGCGTCTGCGGCTGCCAGAGCGCGGAGACTGGACGAAAGCGCGGAAATCGTTATGTTCGAGCGGGGGCCGAATGTTTCTTTTTCAAACTGTGCGCTCCCGTTTTTTGTAAGCAGGATTGTTCCGCAGAGCGAAAATCTTGTATTGATGACGCCTGAGCAGTTTAAAAAGCAGTACAATATTATTGCAAAAACCGCTCATGAAGTTATAAAGATTAATGCGGCGGCAAAAACGGTAACGGTAAAAGACGCGGCGGGAAAAGAATTCGATGAGCCGTACGACACGCTCGTTCTTTCGCCGGGCGCATCCCCCATTGTGCCTAAATCCGTTCCCGGTCACGACAAAGCGCACGTTTTTACAGTGCGGAATGTTGTCGATATTAAAAAGCTTGACGACTACATCCATGCGCACAACATCAATGATATTGCAGTTGTCGGCGCGGGCTTTATCGGCGTTGAAACGGCGGAAAATCTTCGGCTTGCGGGCAAAAATGTTGCGCTTATCGAAAAACTCAATCAAGTGATGGCGCCGTTCGATTACGACATGGCGCAGATTCTTCACAAGGAAATGCACGACAAGGGATTAAACCTTATCCTTGAAGACGGCGTAAAAGAAATCCGCGATACGTCCGTGCTCCTTGAAAGCGGCAAAGAGATTCCTGCGGGGGCGGTTGTTCTCGCGCTCGGCGTGCGGCCGGAAACGGAATTGGCACAGGCTGCGGGAATAGAACTTGGAAAGACAGGCGGCATTTTGGTTGACCACAACTACCGGACGAACCTGCCGGACATTTACGCAGTCGGAGATGCCATCGAAGTTACGCATTTTATCACGAACAAAAAAACACGTCTTACGTTGGCAGGCCCTGCTCAGCGGCAGGCGCGCGCGGCGGCGGACGATATGTACCGCATTCCGCACCGCAACACGGGCGTTATCGGCTCATCAGTCATTCATTGTTTTGACTACAACGCGGCGTGCACGGGACTTAACGAAAAGGAATGCAAAGCGAACGGCATCAACTACGACATGGTCTACGTTATTCCGGGCGATAAAGTCGGTCTTATGCCCGGCTCCAATCCCTTGTTCTTCAAATTGATTTTTGAAAAACCGTCGGGACGCATTTTAGGCGCACAGGCAATCGGAAAAGGCAATGCGGATAAGCGCGTGGACGTTATCGCTTCGTTTATCATGCTCGGCGGTACGCTCGAAGACTTAAAGGAACTTGAACTCTGCTATTCTCCGATGTTCGGAACGGCAAAGGACGTTGTAAACCACGCGGCTCTCGTCGGCTTGAATATCTTAAACGGCGTTTACAAACAAGTGCCGGTTACGATGGTACGCAAGTTGGTCGAAAAGAACGCGGTCATCATCGACGTGCGCGAACCGATGGAATTTGAAGCGGGACATATCGTGAACGCAGTCAACATTCCGCTCAGTCAATTCCGCGAACGCATGAATGAAATCCCGAAAGACAAGCCGGTTTACCTGCACTGCCGCTCAAGTCAGCGCAGTTACAACGCTATTTGCGCGTTACAAGGCAAAGGCTACAAAAATGCTTACAATATCATGGGCTCATTCTTGGGCTTGAGCGTCAACGAATATTTTGATGACATTCGCTTCAAGCGGACCCCGATTGTAACGCAGTATAATTTTAAATAGGAGAACGGCTTGAAAAACGACGTTCCTGCAAAACCGAAAGGCTTATCGCGGTTTGATGTTTTAAATCTTGTTATCGGCTCGATTATCGGCTGGGGCTCTTTTATTTTGCCGGGAACATCCTTTTTGCCGAATTCCGGCGTCGTCAACACGGCGCTGGGACTGTGTATCGGCGGCATTTTCGTGCTTGCGATACAAAAGGCGTATCAAGTCATGCTTGCCTATCACGTGGGCGAAGGCGGCGAGTTTTCCTATACGCTTGCAAATATGGGAAAAGTGCACGGCTTTATCGTTGGCTGGTCGCTGAGTTTGTGCTATTTAAGCATGATTCCGCTCAACGCGACTGCCTACGTACTCATTTTGCGCAAAATTTTCGGCAAGGCGATGCTGTGGGGCTATCTGTACAAGTTCGGGCCGACAAACGTCTACCTTGCCGATATTTTAGTTGCCTCCGCTCCAATTATTATTTTTACGCTCGTAAACTTAAAAGGGCTTTCGCTGAGTGCAAAAATTCAAAACGTGATGGGAACGGCGCTCATTCTCATCGTCATCACGCTGTTTTTTGTCATTTTTGCCAAGAGCGACCGCGCGGTCTTTGCCGAAAATTATCTCGGCTTTGAAAAAATCTCGATTGCAAAAGCCGCGTCCGTCATCGCAATTATTCCGTTTTTGTTCGTCGGCTTTGATGTGGTGCCGCAGGTTTCCGCCGACTTAGGCTTTTCTCCGTCAAAAACGCACCTTCCTGCTGTCATCTCTATCCTATTCGGCATTCTCATTTACAATCTGCTCAACATGATTGCGGGTTTGAGTTTTAGTCCTAAAGAAGCGGCACAAATCGAATGGGCGGTCGGCAGTTCCGTAATGGATAAAACGGGTGCTGCGGGTTTTATTTTCTTGCTTATTGCGCTTTTTTCTGCTGTAACAGGCGGTATTAACGGCTTTATGATAAGCAGCAGTAAATTGCTCGGCGCACTTTCAAACGAAAAACTTACGCCCGCGTTCCTGTGCAAGAAGAACGAAAAGCAATTATATCCGAATGCGATTATTTTTATTGCGGCGGTCAGTTTAATCGGTCCGTGGATTGGACGGGAAGTCATTATTTTGATTGTGGACATGGCGTCCGTCCTTGCGGCTCTTGCGTACACCTACGTCGGCTTTATCGGCATTAAAAAAAGCCGCACAGGACTTGAGCGCGTTATGTGCGTGGTTACGTGCCTTATCGGGCTGCTTTTTATCGGCTTGCTGCTTGTTCCCGGCTCTCCGGCGCAGTTGACTGCCGGTTCCATGATATTTTTAGCGGCATGGGCGCTTTTGGGCGTCCTCTTTTACCGATTCGGAACGCGCCGAAAGTAAGTCTGCACACTCTTGTCGATTACTACGCAGATTGTGCACGCGGCGGCTTCAATTCAGCAATTCATTTTTAGGAGATAATCATGAATAAAATCGAAAACAGTATCGGTTTTGCCCTGCTCATCGGGTGCGTTGTGTGGGGTTCTCTTGCGCTCGGCTCGGAAGTCTTGTTTTTCCGCTGGCTGATTGGCATCGGATTTGGGTACGTGTTGACCCGCGCGGCCTTCGGCTTTGCCGGCAGCGTAAACCGCGCTTACCGCGGCGGCTCCACCCGTCTCATGCGCGCGCTCATGCTCATGTTCGTCGTAACGGCGATTTTGACTGCGTCGCTTTTGGTCTTCGGCGTACCGAAAACGTACAAGCTCTCCATTCATCCGATTAACCTCGGACTGATTTTAGGCGGACTTTTGTTCGGTCTTGGCATGAGCTTTTGCTCATGCTGCGCAAGCGGCTCGCTCACCGACATGGTCGCAGGCCCTCCGCGCGCTTTTATCACGCTCTTTTTTATGTGCGCGGGCGTTTTTTTAGGCTTTCCGTTCCAGTCGAGCGCTCCGTGGATTAAAGAGTCCCTCGTCCGCACCGCGTCGGGAAACGGCGTTTTCCTCCCTGACTTGTTCGCACGCGGCGGCAAAGGCGGTTATCTCGGCGCAATCTTGCTGACGGTCTTCTTTGCGGCGATCGTAACGGTGCTGTCGTACATGTACGAAAAAAAGCGCATCAAGGCGAACGCATTTTCCGGCATCGGCTCGGAAAAAGAACAGGATGACGCAAAGGAACTCGACGTAAAAAACTTCCGCTTTTTGAGCGCGGAAAACTACGAATACGTTTTTTCAAAACCGTGGAAACTTTCGACGGGAATCTTCGCCTTTTCGGTGCTGTTCATCTTTTTGATGGGCGTTTCAAAAGCCGGCTGGGGCGTTTCCACGCCGTTCGGACTGTGGTTCGGAAACCTCTTGCAGCTGTTCGGCGTGAGTGCGGAAAGCCTTGCTTCCTTTACCGGAAAAAAAGCCGAATTCTTTTTGAAGCCCGTGCTGCAGGACGGCGGCTCGCTTCAAGACATCGGCATCATCGTCGGCTCGCTCATCTGCCTGCTGCTTGCCGGCACCTTTAAGCGTACGGTTACCTCCGAGCTGAAAATCTCGCCGAAAGACGCGCTCATTTTTGCAATCGGCGGCTTTACAATGGGAATCGGCACCCGCTTCGGCAACGGCTGCAACGCCGGCGCCCTCTACACCCCCATTTCGCACTTTTCGCTTTCCGGCTGGGTCTACCTCATCGTCGTAACCTCCGGCGGCATCATCGGCAACGCAATCCTCAAACGCGTGAACAACACCTGCTCCGCCTAACGGACTGTGCAGTAGGCAGTAGAAAAACCTAAGTTGAATGGGGAATGATGCTACTGCCTGCTACAAGTTTTTGTCATACCTTTTGTCGACTTTGTGTTGTGTATGCGGAGCAAGGGAAAAGTTAGTATGACAGCGGATTTCAGATAAATGCTGTCGCCGAAAATCTATTCTACATTCTCTGCTAGTTTGATTTGCAGGGAATGCAGAAGTTAATTCGATTTGTAGGTACAATTAAAAACGGCAGAAATTATATAGCGTAGAAAAGCGGAATATCTATTACTATATCGCCGAACGCTTTCAGATAGAAAAGAAATCTGCATATATGTTCGACAGCCATTGAGACTCAATACTCATCATCTCCTATAAATTTTTCTTCTAATTCATCTGCAATAACACTAATCATTTTCAATGAGTAAAATAACTCTTCATAGGATAACTCCTCCATTAGCATTTAATTGCGGACGACATATGTTTCATCCCCCTTTATAAGACCGCCGCAGAGCCTTTCCCCAAGTATTTCCAACGCTGCCTCAAAGTCGTCGGAATCGAGCATACCAACTGGCGACGATACTTGTACCCATATTACCCCGTCATCGTTATTTACTTTCTCTATGAAAACAAGTTGACTTCGTCCATATGGAAATTCAAAAATTAACTTTATTAGCCCTGACGTTTCATCTGCAACAGTATAATTACTATTGATTTCTTTTTTTATTTCACTCCACTTAGCCATATTTGTTACTCCTTCTTTATCATTCATCATCTTCCATGCCGGCTTCAAAGGCGGCATCAAGTTCATCGTCCGATACGCAGATATCGCTTATCAATAGTTCATCCTCCGCATCGATTTCTTTGTCCAATTCTGCTAGACTGAAATTACAGTATTTTGCAATGCCTGCAACCAATCCTCCGGCGCTGGCAAGATCGTCCGTGTAGCCGATTGCGGGAAGCACATCGGGAATAAGGTCAACCGGTAGAATGATATAGCCGCTTGCGCCGATGGTAAGCGCTTTTATGGGAGCAGGGGTAGCGGGATTTTCCCACGCGGAAAGCAATTTTCCCAAAACGGTAACGATTGCGCCCGTTGCGCCGGAAATGATTTTTGGTTTGTCTCTCGTTGATTTACGAAGCGTTTTCAGCAGCGTATGCGCTATGTTACCGTCAAAGTGCTGTGCGTAATTTTTAAGCTCATCTTCTTCAACTTTTTTCTGTTCCGACATATTAAATCTCCCTTTTTCTCTTTTGCTTTTGCGGCTTCTGCTTGCTACTTTATTTTTACCGCAGAAATAATTTTGACATCGCCGCGCACAAAACTTTTCGCATAACTTCCTTTGATTTTCTCTTTCGCTTGAAATTGATTGTCCGCATCAACCATACGCGCCATAATTCTGGCGGGAGTTCTGAAAGTAACGTTATAGATATGCTTTTGCTGCGGCATTTTCTGTCTCCTACTTTTCCGTGCAGGAAACGATTGTACAACCGGGATGCGATTGTTTTACTTTCGATTTTGCTTCAGCGGCAGACGCTGCCGACACATGCGTTGTTACTGCAGCTCCGCTTCCGCCCTGTTTCGTTTGGTATGTAACCGTAAATTGTTTGTTCATTTCTTTGCCTCACGTAAAAATTTATTTTTCAGCAACCATTATATTGCTATAAGCAATAATATCATTGCCATTAGATAATCGTCAAGCATTGCTGTCAGCAATATCATAGAAATATGAGCGAAATATCGGAAATCGTGGGGCAAAATATACGGAATCTGCGGAAACAGTCGGGGTGGACGCAAGAAAAGCTGGCGGAAAAAGCGGGAATTTCGGTTCCGTTTATGACGCAGATAGAGCTTGCGCGAAAGACTGCGTCCCTTGACGTTATTGAAGCGATTGCAAAAGCGTTCGGCGTTTCGTATGAGCGCCTTTTTAAGTCCGATACTATAGAAAAAAAAGATATTTCGTACGCGCTCCGCCTGCTTGAACGCGACTTGACGGCTGCAATCACGGCGGAAATCCGCAGCAAGTTTGAATCCTTGCAGCTGTGATTCCGGCAGGGACGGCATACTTTCCACGAACAACGCCGTCCCGCAAACGCCCCTCCCTCTCCCCCACATATCGAAAGCGCGTCGATTCGTCGAAAAATTCTTTTTCTTGCTAAATCACCTTAGTTGATATAGGCTTAAACACATGCTGATATGCACATATTTGCATTAAACGACTGAATTAGCAGGAGGATTGGATGAAAGGCTTTGCTATGATTAAACTCGGGGAGACGGGCTGGATTGAAAAGCCGACCCCGGAATGCGGACCGATGGATGCGATTTGTAAGCCGCTGGCGCTTGCTCCGTGTACCTCAGATATTCACACGGTGTGGGAAGGCGCAATCGGCGACCGTCATAATATGATTTTAGGTCATGAAGGCTGCGGAGAGATTGTTGAAGTCGGCGCAATGGTAAAGGATTTTAAGGTCGGCGATAAGGTGTTGGTTCCTGCCATTACGCCGGACTGGAATTCGCTTGAGGCGCAGAGCGGGTATTCGATGCATTCGGGCGGAATGCTTGCCGGCTGGAAGTTTTCCAACTTTAAGGACGGCGTGTTCGGCGAGTATTTCCATGTGAATGATGCAGACGGCAACTTGGCGCTCATTCCGGACGGCGTGAAGGTAGAAGAGGCTCCGATGCTCTCCGACATGGTGCCGACGGGCTTTCATGGCGCGGAATTGGCCGATGTACAATACGGCGATAAGGTGCTCGTCATTGGTATTGGGCCGGTCGGGCTGATGTCGGTTGCAGGTGCGAATCTGCGCGGCGCATCGAAAATCTATGCGGTCGGTACGCGGCCGAAGTGCGTTGAAGCGGCAAAGTTCTATGGAGCGACTGACATTATCAGCTACAAGGACGGCCCGATCGACAAGCAAGTATTGGATTTGACTCATGGTAAAGGCGTCGATAAAGTTATCATTGCCGGCGGTACGGTCGATACGTTCGAAGAAGCGGTGAAGGCTTTGAAGGCGGGCGGAAAAATCGGCAACGTCAACTATCTGGGCTCCGGCGTTTCCGTAAAATTGCCGCGCGTGGAATGGGGCGTCGGCATGGGACACAAGCAGATCAACGGCGGCTTGATGCCGGGCGGACGGCTCCGAATGGAAAAACTGAGCAGCTTGGTAGCGGTCGGAAAGCTCGACCTCTCCAAATTGATTACGCACAAGTTTGAAGGCTTTGAAAATGTCGAAAAGGCCTTGTATTTGATGAAGGACAAGCCGGCGGATTTGATTAAACCGGTTGTTATCATTTAAGTTGCGATAGCGGCGAAAGCAACGTCGGCCGATTTCACTGCGCCGGCGTTGCTTTTTTATTTTGCCGTGATTCTTTTTCGGCAAAAATAAGAAATGGTATGGAAAACTCCGGCGACTTCCGCTTCGGACGTTCGGCAGTTTTCCGATGGAAGGGCGCGGCACATGAAAATACTTATTGTGTCCGGCTTTTTAGGCGCGGGAAAAACTACATTTATTCAAGTGCTTTCAAAAAAGACCGGAATCGATTTTGCGGTTATGGAAAACGAATACGGCGCCGGAATCGATGGAAATATCCTCAAGCACGACCGGCTGAAAGTCTGGGAAATGACGGAAGGCTGCATTTGCTGCTCGCTCAAATCGGATTTTGCGTCATCCATTTTGACCATCGCAAATACCGTAAATCCGGAATACCTGGTCGTGGAGCCGACCGGCGTCGGCCTGCTGAGCGCCGTGCTGGCGAATATCGCGAAAATCGAATATGACAGAATCAGATTGCTTGAGCCGCTTGCCATTGCCGATGCAAACTGCGTCGATGAGAATCTCAAGACATTTGCAGAAATTTATTCCGACCAAATAAGCGCTGCGCAACGGATTGTCTTGTCGAAAACGGAAGATAAAACTCCGGAGGAATGCGCCCGCATCGGCAGCGCTCTCCATGCAATCAATCCGGCGGCGGAAATTATTTCCACGCCTTACGCCGCGCTCCCTGCGAATTGGTGGAATGCGTTGTTGAACCGGTTTTACACAAAGACGCAAGCCGCTTCCGCACGTGCCGACCGGAATGTTGAACCGCCGGACTTGGAAACAGTGGCGCTTGCGGGCATTCATGTCGATTCCGTTGAAGAATTGATGGGAATGCTGGTTGCCGTTTTGCGCAAACAGTTTGGGGCGGTATACCGCGCAAAAGGCTGCCTGCCGATAAACGGACAGTGGACGCGGTTTGATATTGTCAATACGACTTACAACATAGAAACCTGCGAATCGATGCAGGAAGCGAAAGCGGTTTTTATCGGCCGGACGATAAACAAAGAGCGACTAAAGGAGCTGTTTGCCGAAAGGCGCTAATGCAGGCCGCTCAAAGAGACTTGTCGGCTGGTTAACCGGTATGCGCCGCCGTTATTCAGCATCGTCGGTTGAAGCGAGCGACGGCGGAGCGTATGTTACGCGGTTCCGGCCGTTATGCTTCGACATGTAGAGGCCTTGGTCGGCCTGATTGACTAATTGTTTTGGAACGGTTATCGGATTTTGCTGGTAATCGAACACCGAAACGCCGCAAGAAATGGTAACTTTCATGTGCTGGTCGTTAAATAAAAAATCATGGGCTTCAATATTTGCGCGGATTCTTTCGGCAATCATCATCGCATCTTCTTTTTGCGTTTCATTGAGCATAACGGTAAATTCTTCGCCGCCGTATCTGCTTGCCAAATCTTCTTCCCGCAAACTGGATTTGATCAGCGCTGCAACTTGCTTCAGCACATAATCGCCGCATTCGTGGCCGTAAGTATCGTTAAAATGTTTGAAGAAATCTATGTCCATCATCAAAATGGCGAGCGGATGTTTATCGGAAAAAGCAGCATCCAGTTTTTCAGACAGCACATTATAGAAAAAATATTTCAGTTTGAGCTGCGTCATCATATCGGTGGAAGAACGCTCGATCAAAACCGTATTATTTATTGCAATCGATGCCAGCGAACCGATCGTTTGAATCAAATCCTTTTCGTAGTCGCTGTATTCGATTTCCGCATCTTCATCAAAAATCAACCGTTCGCCGAGAAAGAGAATCCCATTTATGTGATTTTTCAAAATCAGCGGAACAACGAGCGACGCGTGCATATTGCGCAGCAAACCGATTGTATCGGTTGAAGTCGGGCATTTTTCCTCAAGGTATTCCATCGTCAGCGGGCTGCGATGCTCCATCAGCAATGCAACGACAGGATCGGAGAAGGGAATCTCGTACTTCATGTCGCAATCCGCACTGAGAATAATTTGTTTGGTTTCAAGCTTAAAGTAATCGGAATTGAATATATCGAGAACGAAGATACCGGCATCAATGACATGGAGCTGAGCCATACTGGAAAATACGATGGATTCCAGTAATTTTGACGCATCCAGCGTCGAGCAAAATGATTTTGAGATGTCGAGAAGCTGCTCTAAATCGTAGATAATTTTCTCGTAAGCTGCCATTTCGTCTTGTTCTTTCCTACCCATTTTTGCCATAACCTAGAAATATTAATGCATTATGAGATGATTATAGCATAGTTTTTCATTATTTCAAAGAAAATTTGCCACTTAGGATATTGCTCTTCTAAAAGCGCGGTATTTTCTTTATTACGTGACGACAGCATCAGAACCTTTAAATTTGCAATAATTTCGCTTGAAGGCTTTTTGGAATCCTGCAACAGATCGTTTATATGCTTCGACACGCGGTTGATATTATTCGTTTCCCGTGCAATAAGCTTGTTCGCCTCAAGGTTGATTTCATTAATCATGCCCTCAAACTTTTTCATAAAACTTGAATCAGTGTGAATGTCTTTTAAATATCCTTCTATAACGGTAGCGGAATACTTCTTTTCCGATGCAAATTTTTCCTCAAACGCTTGAATGCTCTCCGCCGTTTCAAGCACTGCGTAAATGTCGGTGGAAAAATCGGATTTATAGGTAGGATTGCTGAAAAATCCTTCAATAACAATATCGTTCAGCAGCGTGCGGATAGATTCCGTCACGTATTCGTTGACAAAGGTTTTCAGAATGCGTATCGGCATAATCCAAATGAATGCGCCGGCGGAATTGGCAAGCAGCTTTTCATTGAGCTCGCTGTTGTAGCCGGCAACTTCCAAAAGCGGCGTGTCGCCGAATAGATTGGCAAGCTCCGCCGTAATCTTTTCGTCTTTCATTTCCGCCTTAATGCGCTGCTCATCCGAGCGGAAGCGCGCCTGAATCAGCTGCGAAAAAGTTTCGAGCGCGGATTTGTTGTATTCAATCGCCTGCGGCACATAGTTAATATCCTTTTTCGCATAGCAGATAAGCATTCTGAGGCGTTCCGCCGTAATGATGTGATTCAATATGTATACAATCCGCTTTAAGCCGTCTTCAATCGCGCTGACGGTAAACTTTTCGGCCGTCTCCATGCCGCGCAGCTGAGCAAGGGCGGAAAGCGCATTGATCGACGTCGTATTGATCACAATGCCCTTCATGACAAAATACAAATCTTCCAAAAGGCTGGCCGCTTTTTCTATCGGCAGGATGCGGTAGGACGGCGAATAGGACGGATCGGCGGAATTAAAATGCGGATCGAACACTTGCAGCAAGGTTATAAAGCTGAATTTACAAAAATCGGCAAGGTGGCGCACCGTATTGATGTCGGTATTGATTCTCTTAAATTGATCGGTGTTCACCGCATTGAGCACCCGCTCAAGCCGCCGGTGCTGGCCGTCAAATATTTGGGATGTCGTCAGCTGCGTGTTTTCCAATTCGCTCTTGCGGGCTTCGTATGAAAGCGAATCGACAATTTTTTGAAATTCCATCGCAAAGCCCGTCAGCACAAGCTGCGATTCAAAGCGCATTGATTTTTGAATATCGTTTCCCGCGATTGTTGCCGACAGCAAGTCCCCAAGCGGCTTCGTGCTGGTATAAAGGATGCGTATTGCCGCAGCGAAAGTCGGCAGCAGGCAGCCGTCCCGATAAATAAACGGCTGATAAGAACGCAATTCAACGTCCAGTTTCTTCATCTGAATGCGCTTTTGCACTTCCGGAGAATTCCGGTTGAAAAGAGTTTCCAGAAAGTCTGAAATTGCCTGAATGATTCCCATGCGGTGAGTTTACTTATTAATTTGATATTTTTCAATCGCAGCGACTGTGATATACTTGTAAACATGGGAAAAAATTTGTTGATTGCGGGCAAAGACTTGCCGGACAGCGCGGAACTGGCAAATGCGATGATGCTGTCCGGTTACAACGTTGTTGCGGCATCCGGAATGGAAAAAACCGCCCACCCTGCGTACAATTTTACCGATATCGCGTGGAATAAATCTTCCGCTATTTCTTCTCGTTCGCTGGTCATTCAGGCGGAAATGGCCGTCGGATTTATCGATAATGCAATTCTTTACTTCGATACGCCGCAATTCGCGTCGCGCTTTAAGGAGTTTAATGCGGATTCCTGCCCGCGCATCCTTTCGGAAATCGTGTCGGGTTATCAATATCTTTCTCTGGAGCTTTTAAGCAGAATAAAGCAGCGGAAGAGCGCCGGACGGATTATTTTCGTGCTGAAAACCCATCCGTCGATAAAAGATGCGCTTGCATCCGGAATGAGAGTTGCCGACGGAGTGCCTGCCGGCCCACTGATCGCCACCGCCGAATCTTCATTCACAACATTTGCGGAAAACTTTGCGGCCTACACGGGCGACTTACCGATTGCCTCCGTGCTGCTGATAACCGGAAGCGGCCAAAATGAAACGATACGCAAGGACGACCTGTTTGCAACATGGCTGACCGGCTATCTGAATGCGCTTGACGCGCAGAAAACAAAGCCGAACGTCAAAACCGCCTGCACATGGATAAAAGCCGGCGCGCGCCTGCCGGGAAGCGGCTTTTCGTTTTTCCATTAAACGCTGCCGGACAATACGCCGCGCCGTCTGCCGCATCGGGAGGAACTCCATGATATTCGCCGATTTTTATCTTGACTACGCCGCCCGCATCGGCGCCGCAATGCTCTGCGGCCTCATCTTGGGACTAGAACGCAAAGTCCGCCAGCACACCGTCGGTATGCGGACGCTCGTGCTGATCAGCATTTCATCCGCGCTGCTGACCATCATTTCAGTCGTCATAACCCGTCAGCCGGCGCCCGCAGGCGGAGACCCGACGCGCATCGCATCCGGCATCGTAACCGGCATCGGCTTTTTAGGCGGCGGCGCCATTTTGCGGCAGGGACTGAATATCCGCGGGTTGACATCGGCGGCAATCATTTGGACGGCTGCCGCCATCGGAAGCGCCTGCGGGTGCGGGCAATTTTTCCTTGCAGGCATTACGCTCGCGCTCAGCGTCGTCTCGCTCCTTGCACTCGGCCGACTTGAGTTCATCTACTTTCCCGCAGAAAAAACAAAATACCTCACGCTCATCTATTCGGGAATAAATACCGACATCGACCGCATCCGCCACGATATCGCCGCCGCCGGCCTCATGCAGCGCGACATCAATATGTCTACATATATAGAAAAGAATCGCACCGTCATCCGCTTTTCCGTCAAAGCCCCCGGCGACTTCAACCTCGACAGCCTCATGCAAAAACTCATGCGCGCCGGTACCCTCTTGCGCATTTCCATATCGGACGACTAATTCCCGCGCCCCCTGATTGGCGGACGGTGAAATTGTATTCTACAAAACTAAACCGGTCGCCGTCCGCCGCCAGTTTTTGCCAATAGGCAAAAACTGGCGAGGTTGTACTTGGCAAACTCGTTGTCGGTCGAAATGGGGGCGCACGGGGTGCGATTCCAGCAGGCTGGCACGGCAGCGGAATAAGTGATCAGCTTGCCGATTGTGCAGCGCTGTGCAGACAAATACTCGTTCTGTGTTTGGTGAACAGATATCTGGGATGCAAGAAGAGGAGGTGGGTTAAAACTGGGAAATGGTCGGAAAAACAGCCAGCGACACACTGGAATAGAGCGGAATACCGCTATCTCGATACATCTGTTGCCGGTACGCATGGTGCAAAGCAAGTACGCCGTCCGCGTAACAGCGGCGGGGGCATCTGCAAAGTGAACAGAGAACGGACAGAACAGTACGCGATTCCAGCAGGCAGGCACGGCAGCGAAATCTGCGGTCGGAACGATATACAGCACGCATTCCGTTCTTCCGGAAATTTATAGGGATGCAGAATCAGGCGAGCGGGAGCGAATACACGGCAAATACCAATAGATAAGCGAGGCAAGGGCTTAATGAAACGCAAACACGGGTAGGATGCCGCTATCTCGATACATCTGTTACCGATGCGCATCGTGCACGGCAAGTACTCCGTCCGCATAAAAGCGGCAGGGGTATCTCTGGAGTGTGCGGGGAACGGACGGAACAGGATGCGATTCTAGCATGCTGGCGCAGCTAGATAATCGGCGGTCTGCTTGCCAATTATCCAGCGTTGTAAGGATGAAAGCCCGTTCTATGTTTGGTGGATAGATATCTGGGGTGCGAGAAGAGGAGGTGGGTTAAAACTAGGAAATGGTCGGAAAACAGCCAGCGACACACAGGAATGAAGCGGAATACCGCTATATCGATGCGCCTGTTGCCGGTGCGCATGGTACACGGCATGTACTCCCTCCGCATAACAGCGGTCGGGGGCATCTGCAAAGTTGTAACCCGCCGCGAAAAATGAGAAAATTTTTCATTTAGTTTGAGAATTTTGCGTGTTT
>CAUTZW010000070.1:0-14520 GCA_963543045.1 uncultured Treponema sp. | reverse complement strand
GCCGCGCATAATGCCGCACCCGATGATATGCCGGATAGCACGCCCTCTTTACGGCAGAGCAGCCGCCCGTACCTCAGCGCGTCGGAATCGGAAACGGTCAGCACTTCATCGTAAACGGCGGTGTTGAGCGTTTTCGGCACAAAGCCTGCGCCGATGCCTTGCAGGTTGTGCGCGCCCGCTTTGCCTTTCGACAGCACCGGAGAGCCTTCAGGCTCCACGGCCACCACGCGTACCATAGGATTTTTGGATTTTAAGTATTCCCCGACGCCGGTAATGGTGCCGCCGCTTCCGACTCCGGCAACAAAAATGTCGACTGCGCCGCCGGTGTCCTGCCAAATCTCAGGCCCGGTCGTCTTCCGGTGGGCGGCGGCGTTCGCAGGATTTTCAAATTGGGCGGGAATAAAACTCGACGGATACTGTTCGGAAAGCTCTTTCGCCTTATCGATTGCGCCCTGCATTCCCTTTGAGCCGTCGCTCAGCACAACCGTCGCCCCGTATGCGCCGATGAGCCGCTGCCGCTCCACGCTCATCGTATCCGGCATGACGATGATGGTACGGTAACCGCGCACCGCCGCAACTGCGGCAAGGCCGATTCCCGTATTGCCCGAAGTCGGTTCAATGATGACCGAATCCGCGCGCACAGCCCCCCGCGCTACGGCATCGTCGAGCATTTCCTTCGCCGCGCGGTCTTTTACGCTTCCGGCCGGGTTAAAAAACTCAAGTTTTGCAAGCAGCCGCGCGTTGAGCTTAAACTCCGACGCAATGCGGTGCAGCTCAAGCAGCGGCGTTTTTCCAATCAGCTCTTCAATCGAATCGAATATTTTTTCCATACGAATACCTCGCAAAATAATCGGCGCCCGAACAGGTCCTTCAGCTCCGTCCGGCAAGCAGCGCCCGCCGCGCCTCTTCAATAACCGAATCGGGAGTCGAAGCTCCGGCGGTAATGCCGACCGTTTCGAGCGCGAAGAAAAAATTAGGAATTTCGGATGAGTCTTCAATCAACGCCGCGTGCGCGCAATGCGTTTGGGCAGTCTGAAAAAGCCGCGCAGTGTTCGCAGAATTTTTCCCGCCGACGACAAGCACGCCGTCGACAAGCGGACAGAGTCTGAGCAAGGCCTCCTGCCGCTCAAGCGTCGCCGAGCAAATGGTGTTCACCACTTTCAGATGCGTATATTTTTCGCGCAAAATCCGCGCAATCGCTTCAAATTCGGCCGGATTGAACGTCGTTTGCGAAAGGAGGATTGCGCTTTCTTCATCGCTTTGCGGAAAAAACGAAAGCGCCTCCTGCCGGTTTTGCACGAGACGAAACTGCGAGCCTGCATACCCTGCGATTCCCGTAACCTCTCCGTGATTGCGGTCGCCGGCGAGAATCACCAAAGCTCCGCGCGCCGCATAGTAAGCGGCCAGCCGCTGACTTGACGTAACGCGGGGGCACGTCGCATTGATGACCGTGCACTGCCGATCGAGCAGCGCCTCATGCACTGCCGGCGGAACCCCGTGCGCCCGTATAATGACCGTACTTGCAGCAGGCGCACTCAGAGCGCCGTTTTCATCGAGCACGCAAAGCCCCTGCGATTCAAGCGCATTGAGCGCCGCCCGATTATGAATGAGCGGCCCCAAACTAAACACCCCCGCCTTCCGATTGCCGGAAAGCGCCGCGTGCGCGCTGTCCACCGCCCGCCGCACCCCCATACAGTACCCCAGTACCTCCGCAAGAATCACCGTCATAGCCGCATTATAATCAATAGCGCTCGGCGCAGGCAACGCCGTGCGGAGATGTTTTACCGTGCAGGGCACACGATAAAGGAGATGCGGTACCGCTCTGTCTATTGACAATACGGGATAAATCATGCACAGTTGCGCCATGAAAATATGTTCTTGCGGATTTCAATGTTTTCCGCCGGTGAGTAACGGCAGTATGAATTCAAACTTACTTACTTACTTACTTACTTACGCCCCTCCTGTGCATTTCTAAAAATGCGTTTTTTCCGTTAATATTTTTCTTTTTCAATTTATTTAATCATACACTCCCAATACAACGCCGCACTACCGGACAGTATTTATCTCGTACAATGCGGCGCACATTCTCATGTTGCTGCAGCATGCTTCGTTCTGAAGCACGTGCAGCTCGTCTCATTTTACTTTGGTTTTGCGGAAAACTCGTTACTTCGCATCAAAAAGACCGCGCCGCTCTATGCAGGCGCACCGGAACCGGTCTTACATGCGGCGAACGTGTTTTCTTAAAACATACATTATATGTCTCTGCGCGTAAAACCGCGCGGAAAGGAGTTTTTATGTACAAGAAATTATTGGTTTTAGCGGCGCTTATGTCCGCTGTATGTTTTACTGCCGTTGCAGAAGATTATACGGTTACAGTAAAAGGGATAACAAAGAAGGGCAAGCGGATAGACGTGTCTATACCAATTACGGATGATAGTGCAGCAGCTGCTAAAGAGGCAGCAAAAGCTCAGTTTAAATTTGACTTTCCAGACGTAGAAGCTGGGACTATTGTAGTAACAGCGTGCAGTCCTAAAAAAAAACGCCTGTGTATTTAAGTAATCAAGCAGCCTCAATAGTCTAACTATCCCGCCTTTGCAACGCCGTCCGGTTCCGCCGGTTTGCAAAGGCTTCTTCAAAATATAATAGGAGCGCTTATGAAAATTGAAAAACATGAACACTACACGGAAATAACTTTGTCCAGCATCGAAAAAGTATATTATGAGCTTTTAATGCTCTACTTTAAGCCGAAAGACGCGCTTGGCGATTATTTTGAAAAAATATTTCCCAAAGATATCGTCTATCAAGAAAACCACAAAGGAATTGCCGAAAGCATCGATTTTCTTGAATGGAACGGCTGGCTTTTTAGAGGTCAGCAGGACAGCAACTGGACGCTCAAAACTTCATTTGAAAGGCTGGTGCACAATAAGCCGATTAAAAAAGATTTTTTTGAACTTGAAATGGGAATGATTCGTGACTTTCGGCGCAAAATAAAAGAATTTGCGCCGCAGTTAGTCAGCCTTCAAGAAGATGATTATTACGAGGGGCTTGCAAATATGCAGCATTACGGCTGCAGCACACGTTTTTTAGACGTTACATTTTCTTTTTTTACGGCAATGTATTTTGCAATCAGTCATATTGATTTTGCGTCCGCAAATGAAAAAGACGGTAAAAAGTCTTTTGCCATCTGGTGTTTTAATCGAATGTGGATAGAAAAGGAATATAAAAATCATTTACCGAAAGATATACAGTGTATGTATCAAAACATCGATCCGTTCGGAAAGGATGTCCGCATTCAAAAAGAGGTATTAAACCATGTCCCTACGGTAAAAGAGCAGCACGGCGACTACGCAAATGAGTGTTTAGCCGTCATCAACATGACTCCTTATTATTTGAATAAGCGTTTAATCCACCAAAAAGGTTCTTTTTTAATGCCGACAAATCCTTACGTGCCATTTGAGCAAAACCTTTTTTCAATGGTTAAAAACGGAACCGACGATATCTTCCGTATCCTGAAAATAACCGTTCCATACAATAACAAATCACTAACATATATGTTGAAATTCCTTGACGAAATGAACAACAACGGAAATGTTTTATTCGACTCAGCAGAAGGAATGTGCGAATCGATTAACTTCAAAACGCGTCTACCGAACGATGCGTTAGTTGTGCCGCAAAACAAGGGAATGAGATAAATTACAGGAGATGCGTACCCAATTTACGCAAAATTGCCGAAAGCATTGCAGCACTCCCAACAACTTGAAAAGGAACACACTCCCGCAGACAACGCCGCCCGTAAACTGCCGCAAGCCCGCGCGCTCACACTGCCGTCCGCCAAACCACAATCCGCGCGATTTGCCGACAAACTCAGCATGTCGTGCGTCAGCAAACTGCCGTACCCGCCCGACGACGCACTGCGCGCTCCCGCTGCCGTCCGCCGTATCGCAATTCGCACGACTTGCCAGCAAGCCAACACGTCGCGCCGTCAGCAAACTGCCGTACCCGCGCGCTCACGCTGCTATCCGCCGTATCGCAATTCGCACGCTCTGCCGACAAACTCAACACATCGTGCCGTCAGCAAAACCGCCCGACGACGCACCCAGCAGGCAACTCTGAGCACCCGCCCGCCGAACCGCAATCCGCGTGTTCTGCCGACAACCCCCAACACATCGCGCCGTCAGCAAACTGCCGCAGCCGCGCGCTCACGCTACCGTCCGCCGCTATCGTAATCCGCGCGTTCTACCGGCACCCCAACACACCGAGCACTTCCGCTGCCGTCCGCCGTATCGCAATCCGCACGATTTGCTGGCAACTCAACACGTCGCGCCGTCAGCAAACTGCCGCAAGCCCGTGCGCTCACACTGCCGTCACCGAACCGCAATCCGCGTGTTCTGCCGACAACTCAACCCATCGCACCGTCAGCAAACTGCCGCAAGCCCGCGCACTCCCACCGCCGTCCACCGGTATCGCAATTCGCACGATTTGCCAGCAAGCCAACACGTCGCTCCGTCCGCAAACCCGCGTGTTCTGCCAGCAATCCAACACATCGCGCCGACCGTAAACTGCCGCAAGCCCGCGCACTCCCGCTGCTGTCCGCCGCTATCGCAAGCCGCGCGTTCTACCGACAAACTCAGCATATCGTGCCGTCGGTAAATTGCCGTAAGCCCCGCAGGCAACTCCGACCGCCCACCGCCCGCCATACCGCGCCGCTTAGCGCAGTTCGCATTTGCCGCCGAGCGTTGCGGTTACGGAGATGCGGGATGCGCTGCCTTTGCTTACGGCGGTGTACGCGCCGCTGAGAATGAAGTTGAGCGTAAAGTATTTGAGCATTTTTAGGTCGAGCCGGTGCGTCAGTTCATATTTTTGCGAGAAGATTTTGTCGCGCTCACCAAAGGCGAGGTTTAGGCTGTCTGTGCGCGCAAGGGCCATGCCGCTTTCTTTTTTGCGCAATGCCGCTTCCGCTGCGGTTTTAAGGATACTTTTGCTGCCTTTCCGTTTCCAAATGAGCGTTTCTTCCGTTGACCAGTTTCCTTTTGAGTCGCACCGCACTTCCGCGCCGCCTTTCAAAAAGTCCGCGCTCGAGAAAAACAGGGTCGCTTGCCCGTACGCGCTTACCGTGTACAGCGTTTCTTCCGCCGCCGATGCGGGAATGCGCGCCGTTCCCACAAGCGAAAGCGTAAACTCGTCGGTGTCGTACCAGCGCATTGCACCGAGGGCGCTTTGTCTGCCGAACACATTGATGGCGGTGTGAATGGTAGTGAGTTTGAGCTGGTAGATGTCGGTAACCGATTCCGATGCGCGGATATCGCGCCGGGTGGATAATCCCGCCGATGTCGGCACAAAAAAATCCCGCGCATCCATGAAAACGGCGCGTTTCCACGCAAACTCATAGTCGGACGCGTAAAAAACGGAGTCGCCGCGCTTGTCTTCCCGCATACGGCCGGGCAGGTTCGGGTTAAAAAAGTCGTAAAAGGGAATTGCGGAAAAATAATACGCGCGCGCGCCAAGCGAATCTTTGAGCCGATTCCAGTCGCGCCCGTAACTTCCGCCGCGCCGGGCGCTCTCTGCGCCGCCGCCTTCTTTCGTATAGCTGAACGAAAAATTATTTTTCCGAATGCCGAACGGGACGGTGAGCGTTGCCGCCGTTGCGTTCGAGAATGCCGGTTTCGGCACGGCCGCGTACCGCCCCTCCGTGCGAAAAATGACGGCGGGAGCGAGAGAGGCAACGGGAATGCCCATGCCGATTGCCGCTTCGCTTTTGACCGAACGGCTTGCAGAATCCTCCCAGCCTTCGGAAAAAGAGGCGACCGTCGCATCCTTCAATGCGCTAAAATAATCGCGCTCTCCGGATGAGGCATGGCGCTTCTCCGCATTCTTTTTCTGAGCGTTTTCCGCCCAAGCCGACGCTTTCAGCGATACGTCCCGTATGCGGATGTCCGATTCGGCAAACGCCTTTTCCGACTGCGTTTTATTCCAGCCGTTTTCTTCGTCTTTCACCGCCGCCCCTATTTTGAGCGGCACGCGGAATGCGCCCATGTCGGTTTCGGCGCTCAAGGTTTTGAGAGAGGAGCCGCCTGCCGCATCGAATGAAAATTGTTCGTCAAATGAAAATACGCCGCCGAGCGGGGAAGCGGAATTGATGCGGTGAAAGCCCGAGACGAACAGGCGCCGCACCGCGCTCGAAAAATCCGCTCCCGCGCGGAAATTGACGCCCAAAAGCGTTACGCCCGCCTCCGATGCGCTTACGAGCGTCCGGCTGCCGGTTTCTTCTTTTTCCGGCGGAATGACGGCCTGTCCCAAAAGCGTTGAGCGGAAAAACGGGTCGGCGACGAGCGGAAAACCGCCTGCGCTTTGCGCGCCCCCTTTTTTTGTCAGCTCGACGGTAACTTTATCGCGGAGGACGAATGCGGGCGGGCTGCCGTCCAAATGCAGCTCGTCCACATACAATGCGCCGCCGCTTGGAATGCCGTAGCCGCCGCCGCTTTTTTTTGCGGCCGTAAACGCAATCTTCATCCGCGACGGCATCCGATTTGCGTGCACTTCCAAACGCGCGCCGACCGTTTGCCCGTCAATTTGCGCCTGCCGCTCGTGCACGTTAACGGAAAAAACGTGCCACTGCCCGTCTTGAACGCGCGTAAATTCGTTGAGCGGAATAACCGCTTTAACCGCCGTTTTACCGTCGCTCCCGAGCCGACTGGCATCCGTATCGAGCGTAAAGGTAAAGGCATCCTGAGAATCCGCAGGCTCGTTGCCCGGTAAAAAAGGGGTAGATGGAGATGGAGCGTCATATTTAAAGAATAGTTTTACGCTTTTGTAGGCGGCAATGTCCACCGGCTCAAAAGAGGAATCGGCAGTAATGACGGTATCGCCGTAGTCTTTTGCGCCGGCATCCTGCCAAGCGATTTTTTGCACGGAGTTGTCTCCGCTATTAAAATCGCCTGCATCCGGAACGGAGCCGTCTTTGACTTCCTCCGACGACACGGAAAGTCGCTTTGAAGATGCGGCCGCCATTGTACGGCGGATAATTTCGTAGGGGCCCGCGTATATTTTTCCAGACCCGGCCGGATGCGTTCCCGCCCGCACGATGAGGCGCACCCCGCTCCCTTTGCGGATTTTTGCCCGGTCGGCATCATCGAGCTTTATCCGCACCTCCTGCCATCGTCCGCTTTTTTCATCGCTTGAAAGGTCGAACGGACGTTCCGCATCAAGACCTGCGCTTCCGGCAATCTTCCACGTCGGAATCTTATCCCGATATTCGCGTGCTTCATCCTGCACGCCGAGCTGGAGGTAGACTTCGGAAGCGGAAAGCTTCTCATCCCGCTTGAGCGCAATGACAAAGGCTTCGGCCTCATGCAAATCGTCGGTAACCGTAAACGAAATCGCCGCCCATTCGTCCGCTCCTCCGCCAAACTGCCATGCAAGCGGCAGACGGTACCCGGATATGCCGACGTCCGTTTCCGCATCAGCGCGGAGCGTCCGGTTCAAATGCGCCGGAAGCGGAACGGAAGATGCATACGTGCGCGCATTGAGCGACGGCGCAAAACCGTCAGGCAGCGTGCGCGCGGCATATTGGCCGAAATACTGCGTGGCGCGCTTATTTTTGTCCATGCCGAGTATGCGGTACTTTCCGCGCGTATTGACCGTTTCAAAACTAGCCGCCGCCGCATTGGAAAGCGAAATCCACTCGCCTTTTCGATAGCTGACGCCGCTTGAAAGCGCTGCGTATCCCGGCGAGTCCTTTCCGAATTCGCTGTATTTTTGAGACGATGCGACCGGCCAGCTGACCGCCGTTGCAATGTCTCCGGTTAAACCCGGCAGAAAGTCGTACCTGAACGCGCCCGCCGCAGAAATCCGCGCCGAACCGTGATCGGGATTGTCTTCATGCCAGACGATACGGATTTTGTCGCTTGCGCCTGCCGACGGAATGTGCACCGAACCGCTTGCCTTGTCGTAGTGCGCGCTGCCGTCCTGCACGCCGTTCCGGTACACGCGCACCGAATTTTCTGCGGCCTCCGTGCCGATGTCGTAGCGGCTGACGGGCGTGTACGTGCGGATCAAAAGCGCGTTATCCGAATCCGTGCGGTTACGAAGATAGATGCCGGCTTCCGTTCCGGCGAGGGGATAGCGAATGGCCGGATCGCTAAAATCCGTGCCCAAAGCCGCTTCTCCTTCTTTAAAAACATCCGCATAAAAATGTTTTTCGCTAAAAAAATCCGAACGCATAAAATCCCGCTCGGAGTCCGCTTCGACGACGGTATAGCCTTCCGTCCGGTTACCGGTCGTCTTCGAGGCAATGCTCACATCGGCGGAGGCCGACTGGCCGCAATCGTAGCGGAACGCGCAGACGAACGGCGAAAATCCTGCGTCCGACTGCACAAGCAGCATCCGCTTTCCGTCAATCGTAACTTCGATATTATAGGCAAATTGCGAAAGCTCCAATTCCGGAGCGGACTGCCGAAAGTGCGCCTGAACTTTTCCGAGAAAGGTTCCCGAATCCGCGTAACTGCCGAACTCTGCCGCCGACGCCGCCCGATCGAACTCAAACGCAACGGCAGGAAGACGGCCGGCATCCTGAGCCGCTCCCGCATACTTTGACAGCATGACGATGCGGCGCGCACCTTCGACAGCCCAGCTGTCCCGCGGAAGTTTTTTATATTTCCTGCCGCTTAAATCCGTGTGCGCGCCGTTTTTATCTTCCACGTACACCGCCGCCACCGAAAGCGCCTGCTCTTGCGTCGCAAGGGCAAACAGCTGCCCCGTAACGTAGTCCGAAAGCTCAACGGCTTTTTCCTGCACGGCGTTGCTGCCGTAAAAGAGGGCTCTTTTCGTCTGCACCATGTCGTAGCGCACCGCCGCATCCGCCCGCCAGCGCTCTCCCCGATTGTCTCCCAGATGCGCGTATATGCCCGGCGCCTGATTCTTTCCCCCGCCGATTCCCAGTCCGAATGCGTCAAGCGAATAGAATGTTGGAAAGGCGATTCCCCGATTTGCGATGCGTACGTTCTTTACGATATCGCTTTCGCTTCCGATAAAGCCTGCGGCAATCGTGTTTTTTTCAAAGCGGTCGGAGAAGGCCGTTTCAAAATACCATTTTTTGTTGAGCCGAAAGAGCAGGGACAAATCGGTTTCCTGCTTGAACACCGGCGTTATTGTCGTAAAGGCCGGTTTGGTTCCGCCGCCGAACGTTGCGCTCACGCCGCCGGTTACTTCCCCCTTCCAATAGCCGTTTGCAAGAAATTCGATTTCCTTATCGAAGAGCGTATAATTGAAAAGCGGCACGGGAGATTCCGCCGGAGGCGGCGGCAGCTGCAATTCCTTCGGGCTATGAAGGGCGCCCGCTCCCGATTTCTGCGTGTTCGTTTCCGCTGCATAAAGGGGCGTCCGGAAAGCGGCGCACGCAAGGGCTGCAAGAAAAAAGAGCAGCGGAACGGAGAGCTTTTTATCCGGCGCAATGAGCCGCGCCTTTTTGATTTTTATATCGGGATGCTTTGATTGCAGCTTCAAAATCGCTTCTTCTACGGCCTGCTTCCGCTTTTCGCCGAAGTCAAAGAGCACTTCCTGCCTGCCGGCTTTTGCCGCATCCATAACGTGTTCGGCCGCAACGCCTAAAAGCCGGATGCCCTTTTTAGAATCGTATTTCCGCTCGAACGCCGCTTTTGCCCGCGTGAACAAATCGTCCGCAGAGGTAATAACGCTCTCTTCCGTCGCGCTGACGGAAAACGTCGTAAAATCTTCGTAGCGGATTTTGACGGTAACGGTGCGGCTGCACAGCTTTTTTTCAAGCAGGCGGAACATCACCGTTTGGCACAGTTCCATAAGCGCCGTTTCGGCAGCGTAGCGGTCTTCAAGATCGTACGCGTATGTCGTTTCCGCGCTCAGCGAATGCGATGGGGGCGACTGGCGCTCCGTTTCTTTTCCGCGCACCGTATTAAAAAGAAAGGCGCCCATTGCCGCTCCGAACATGAGGCTTAAAACATTCTGCGGCTGATCGTAAATGTCCTTTGCGCTGTGGATGCCTGCGGCATTGAGACGCGCGCGCGTCTTTTTACCGATTCCCCATATTTTTTCAAGCGGCATCGACAGCATAAAATCCTGTTCGCCGCCGGAGGGAATGGAGTAAAAACCGTCGGGCTTATTGATTTCCGACGCCATTTTTGCAAGATAGCGCGTGGAGGCGATGCCGATCGAAGCCGTAAGGCCGGTACGCTCGCCGATTTTCGCTTTTATCGTGCGCATCAGCTGTTCCGGAGGGCCGAAGAGCCCTTCCGTCCCCGTGATGTCGAGGCACGCTTCATCGATTGAAAGGCGCCGGACGTCGGGCGAAAACTCCGCAATGAGTTCCATAACGGCTGCCGACACCTCCGCATAGCGCTCCATCCGCACGGGCGTAAAAATCCCCTGCGGGCAGAGCCGGTACGCTTCGGCCGCAGGCATTGCCGAATGCACGCCGTACTTCCGCGCTTCGTAGGAGGCCGTCGAAACGACGCTCCGCCGTTCACTCGGAAGTCCGCCGATGATGACGGGTTTGCCCTTCCATTCAGGATGGTCGTGCTGTTCCACCGATGCAAAAAATGCGTCCATATCGATATGCAAAAAGCGGCGTTCCGGACGAGTCATTTCCGGCCGTCCTCGCGCGTTGCGGGAATGACAATGCGCTTACTGTAGGAGACGTAGCGTTTCGTCCGATAGGAAATGCGGCTCGTGTCGGCAAAGAGGGCGCGGACGCGGAGCGTGCACGGGACGCTGCCGTCGGCAATGTAGCGGAACGTCATGCTTTTCGGCGGGGATGCCGGAATCATAAAGCTGTCGCGGAAGGCTTTTTTTTCCGAAAGATAGGCATATTCCGAATACAAGACGGAGTTTGCGCCCTGCCCTTCCAATATGACGCTGCAATTTTCAGGGGCGGCGGTAAGCTTAATGGAAATGGTGCGCGCCGTTTCGCCGAAATAGTCGCTGTCGACATAGGAAACCGTCAGCCGCTCGTCCGTCCCCGGCGCAATGACGATGCGCGCGCGGCCGTCCTGCAAGCGGTAGCGTTCGATGAGCAAGGACTTCACGCCCGTCAACACGGCGACAAGCAGCGCGCACGCCGCCGCAAACACGATGAGGTTCCGCCGCCGCATTTTGCCTCCGGAAAGCGCAATGCTCTTCCACTTTTTATTGAGCCGCGTAAAGATGCGGAGCCAAACGAATTCAAATGGAAGAAAAGCGCAGGCTAACAGCGCGTTCGCCGGAAGGGAGGCGCCTGCAAGCGCGGATGCGGCGCTTTCGGTCAGGGAGCGCGATGCGGAGACGATATAGGGAATGAACGGCAGCGCAAGGAGGAGCGCCGTAACGCACAGCGCGCGCGTTCTTTTGACCGCCCGCGCAGCGTATGCGATACCGTATTCGGCTGCAAAAAGATAAAAGAGCGAAACTTCGATCATGCTGAAAAAGAATAGGTTTACGGTTGCGGCGATTGTCAAAAGGGCGGCGTATGATTTTGAATCGAATACGCCGTGCAGTTTTACCGACAGCGCAAACAGCGCGGAGACGATGCAAAAGCCTGCGGTGATTTTGACCGCGATCCGTTCAAATTTGCTGATGCGGAACGCGGCGTACAGAAAGTCCGCGAGCTTTCCGCCGAGCAAAAAGGAGAGTGCCGTTACCAGCAGCGTCAGCGGGATGAGGTACCAGATTTTTTTGACGCCGCGGAGTATGTTTTTTGCGCGTTCGGTATTGCGAAATGAAAATTCGCAGAAAAAGAAAGCGGACAGGCAAACGAGCGCGATGAACGCAGTGACGGTGAACGCGCCTGAAATAAAATGCGTCCGGCCGGCAATTTTAAGCGCCGTAAAATGCGTATCTTTGACCATAGCCTTATCCGAATCGTAAGAAGCCGCCAGCTGCTCAAGAAAGGCGAGCGTTTTTTGATATTCGCCCGCATTTTTATACGCCGTGTTGACGTTGACCGCCAGCGCGGAAACGCCGTTTTTCAAAAAGAGGCCGCTAAGTCCTCCGCTTTCTAAAATCCCGAAGCGGTGCAGGGAGCAAAGCATTCCGCCAGAAAGCGTATAGGAAAGGGATGCGGCGCGGAACGCTTCTCCGCTCAGGCGGACAAGGTATCCGGGAGCTGCGTGTTTTCCGCCGCCGCTCAAGACTGCGTTCTCTTCGTCCGAAAAGCGCAGGCAGATGACGCTCGCGCCGGCGCTGCCCGCTATGCTGCCGAGAAAGACCTGCGCGCCTTTGAGCTCCGATTCGGTACTGGCAAGCGAATAGTCGCCGTAAGAAAAAACGACCTTCAGCCGGTAGCCGCGTTTGCTTTCCGTAAGCGCTTTGATAAAATCGGAAATGAGTTTTATGTGCGTTACCGCATCTTCCGTCGGAATAAGGAGATACAAGTCGGCTTCGTCCGATGCGACGGGCACCAAGCCGGGAATGTAGCCGAGCTGTTGGGGAAAGGAAAGCTGTATGTTGAACGGAAAACCGCCCGCTTCCGAATACACAAGCGGCTCCGTTTCGACGCGGAAGCTATCGCTTTGAATCGAATGCAAAAGAGCGGTGCAGAGCGCATGGCCGTCCTGCTGTGAAAAGATGCGTCCGGTAAGCGCGGAAAATATAAAACAAATCAGGAATATGCCGGTTCTTTTCACGAGCGCTAGAGTATAGGAAATGCCGTTTTATGTGAAGACAACGGCAGCGCGGAGCAAAAGCGCGCACTTCGTCTTGCGGAAAACGTTTGAGCGGCAGCGCGTAAAGCGCAATATTTTCTTTAAGCCGACTGCCCCTTCCGGCCGAAAATAGATACATGAAGCGCTCTCTTTTTGTTTTTTCGGCAACGGCAGTTTTGCTCTTCTCTTCGGTCTGCGACCTTTTTGCGGACGTGAAGCTTTCTGAAAATGATTCCTATGAGTATAACAATATCGTTTCGCAGTTGGATAAACCGGCGGCGCCAAAGGTTCTCGATGATTATATTGTTTTTACGCAGCCGGCAGGGCCGCGTTTTATCGGCATTGCATTCGATTTTGACTTGTAAACCCGTTCGACAACATAGTTATCGAACTAGTCTATTTAGAATGTTCATATTGCGGACAGCAGAAACAGTTGAACATCGCGAACAATTCGCTTTTTGCGATTTTTTCGAGATTGCGCTGAGTTGTAACTCGCAGGATTATCGCGAGTTACAACATCGCATTTTCAAAGTTACCACTAAAAACTGAGGTTCTTAGTGGTTTCCAATATTTAAAACTGCATACGGTTCCCGCTGCCCGCTCCATTTTGCAGCTGCCAAATCGGGCCTTGCGTTTGCAATAATTTCGAGCCTTGAAAACTCTATTTTTATCGCTCGCAAGTCCGTTTAGTATGAGCTTTTAAACCAGTCGCGCTGCGCTCCCATCATGCCTGCATTCTCCTTGTAGGCATCCAGCCCTTCCGTCGGAACGGTTATGCTGCCTGCCTTTAATTCGGCGCAGTCTTTGAATACATCTTTAAAAGCCGGTTTTCCGTTCAGCTCAGCAGGATTGTACATACATTTGAGTTCTGCAGATGTAAGCTGTTTGCATCCTTCAAAACAGCTCCGCATATTCCGAACATTTTTCGGTATTGTAGGAGCTTTCGTAAGACTTGAACACCCCAAAAAGCAGCTACGCATATCTTGTACGCTCGCCGGTATCGCTGGAGCTTTCGTAAGACTTGTGCACCCTCTAAAGCTGACGAGCATCTGCTTTATGTTTGCCCGTATTACCGGAGCCGTCGTAAGAGCTATGCAGCCGTCAAAGCAGCCGTCCATATTCTGAACGCTTTCCGGTATCGCCGGAGCATCCATAAGGCTCGTACATCTGTAAAAGCAGTCCTCCATATTCAGAACGCCCTCCGGTATTTCCGGCGCCCGTGTAAGGCTCGTGCAGCTGTCAAAGCAGCGGAGCATATTCTGAACATTTTTCGGTATCGCCGGAGCAGTCGAAAGACTTGAACAGCCGAAAAAGCAGCTGCGCATCTCCTGTACGCTCACTGGAATTGCCGGAGCATTCATGAGGCTTGCGCATTTGGTAAAACAACCGCTCATATTCGTAACACCAGCCGGTATTTCAGACACCTGCACTACGGTTTTGCAGCCGTAAAAGCAGTTGAGCATATCTGTAAGCCCAGAGATACTGCCGCCTAATTTGAGCGAGACCTTTTTTGTTCCGTTGTTGTTCAGAATTTTACCGAGTGCGCTTGCGTCATTTTGATTACCGTAAGAGAGTCCCTTTAGGTAAGATGCCTCAAGACCGGTTACTTCAATGGCGTTTACGCCTTCTGACGGCGCAGCGCGAAGATAGGCATCTAGATTTTGGAACGGGACCTTCGTATAGCCGCCGGAGGCAAATGTTACACTCACCGTTACATTTGCAGTAACTTTTACACGTGCACTTGAGTCTCCGTTCATCCCGCCGGAAATAATTTTGCCGCCGGTGATTGTCCACCGATCAACGCTAAAGCCCGCCGCAGCAGTTGCGCTAAAGGTGATTTCCGTGTCTTTGGCAACTTTTTTATCCTCCGGAA
>CAUTZW010000069.1:0-14672 GCA_963543045.1 uncultured Treponema sp. | reverse complement strand
AAACGCGCGCCGAGGGCGAGCGAAGTAAACCCGGCGGGGTGCCACCGCTTGCCGTCGGCGGGGTGCGCGCCCCCGGCCCGTTGGGGCGTTTTGGGGGGGGGGGGGGGGGGGTAATATAAGACTTGTCCATCATACTGTCAAGTCCTCCTTTAAAATAGATTTATGCGGCCGAAATCTGCCGTCCCGCTCAATAAGGCCGCAGGCGCTTCCGGCAACATGTTTGTTATTATATATAGGAATGCCGAATTCTGCAACGAAAAAATCCAAAAACTCCGGCATTTTTTGTCGGCAGGCGCTTTTTCCGTCTGCAGGGTTGACTTACCGAAGTTTCCGCAGGCGCGGCTCCGCTTGCAGCTATAAAAAAACCGCCGCTCGGCAATGCGAACGGCGGCGTTCAATAGAAAAGCGGCGCACGGAGCATACCGCGTTTTTATTTATTTCCGCAAGCTGTCAATCCACAGTCCGAGCGTAAATTGCATACTTGCGCAGTAGTCCGGCTCTTCGACAACGAGGCGGCCTTCAGTCGGAGAAACCCACCAGTCGTATCCGTGATCGTTTTTGGCAGGGAATTTATTTTCGCCGTCAACATAACCGTCCTGACTGTGATCCTGATTGATTCCCGGATTGGACGAATAGCCGCCCATGTCCTTTCCCCACGGATAGAATCCGTCTTTCGTGGTAACCATATAGGAAATGAATGCGCAGGCCGTCCACGGGAACGGCGAGTTTTTCGGAATCTGGAGGAAGTGCTTGTACGCGTAACCGCCGAAGCCTTGGTAGCCGTCCTGATAAGCGGCAACCTGAATGTTATTGACGGAGGTTTCTTCGGATTCATTAATTGAGCGGAGCTTTGAATAAACCAGAAGCGCGCTTTGGCCGACAGCGGAAGTTTTTACCAGCTCGGTGCTGATCGGGCCGTCATCGGTCATCTTATTGAATTGCGTAACGAAGAGCTTAATCCACGCCAGAGAATATTCGGCGCCTTCGGCAAGATTCAATTCCTTGACCTGCGGCAGCACTTCCTGAATCGTCGTAGAAAAATACATTTTGTCATCTTCGGAAAGCGCATTGTACGCCTGCTTCACGTACTCGATGTATTTCTTTTCCGTAAGCATGTACAAGAAATTCTTTCCGACCGGTTCGGAATCAAGCCCCATGAACATCGGCTTTTCGCCCTCTTTTACAAAATCCCATACGTTCATGTATTTCTTTTCCGGATCGCAGATGTTGTACATGAAGACCTTGCTCAATGTCTGCAACACCAGCGGTTTACCGTTTTCTTCAATATTAGTGCCTGCCGCGTCGCGCCATTCTTTCGGAATAAAATTGTACAGCAGTCCCGTCATCAGCATTTTGTTTTTTATTTGCGCCGCATCTTGGATGAGCGTAATCGCCTGCACCGGATTTGCGGATTCGGCGTCTTTGGTCAGCGCTTCAAAAATCGAATTGTTCTTCGGTTGGCTCCATTTAATTGTGCCGGTATAGTCCGCATGCCGTTTTTGAATTTCCGCAACGAATTTTTCTCCGGCAGTTTTGCCCCGGCTTGAATTCCCGATGCCCGTTACTTCCTTGCCGTTCGACTCTTCGTAGGCCTTCTCAAGCAGCTCCTCAAAGCTCATCTTTTCCGCCTGAGCAATGATGTCCTTTACCGTTTTGTTTTCATCCTTTTTAGCGCAGCTGAAGAACGCAAGTCCTGCAGCGCATAAAACCAGTGTACCCAACACCTTTTTCATCATACAGCTCCTAAATAGTATATATTCGCCGATCCGCAAAACCGTCCGTGCACGCAGCAGGGGACTTTTTTACAGAATCACTTTCCATTATGTATCTTCCGGGAGGATATGTCAAAGCTATTATCGGAAAATGCGGAGGGGGCACGCGCACGCAAGGATGAACGATTGCACGCCTTACCGGCTCACGGAGTGCCGGTGCTGTTCGGAGTTCCCAGCGCGCATCCTGCCGCCCGTGTTGTCCGGCGAGGTGTGTGCGCGAATGCTATCGCGGCAGGTCGAATTGTCAGCCCGTCGGCAAGGTTTTCGAGCAGGCCTACTTCCGTGTCGCGCTCCCGCCGCGCGAATACTGGTCGCGCATACCGGTTGCCTGAAATTCCGTTCGGCTTGACGAATCGGGCAAATAATCTCAAAATAGCCCAATTTATCGCGAGGCAAGGGTTTCGGGCGCGCTGACGATGCGCGGCGTTCGATGAAAGACAAAACAAGGAATCATAACTATGGTAGAAAAATATGAAATTGTTATCGGCTGCGAGATTCATACGCAGCTTTTGACGAAGACGAAGGCGTTTTGCGCGTGTGAAAACCGGTACGGCGGAATGCCGGATACGCGGGTATGTCCGGTGTGTTTGGGACTGCCGGGCGCGATGCCGCGCGTCAGTAAGGGCTACGTGGAGCTGGGGGCGGTTGCGGGGCTTGCGCTCAACTGCGATATTGCCACGTACACGAAATTCGACCGCAAGCATTATTTTTATCCCGACCTTGCCAAGGGCTATCAAATTACGCAGTACGATCTTCCGCTGTGCACGGACGGTTTCGTCGATTTGCCGCTGCGCAATTATCCGAAAGAGGAGCGGGCGGGCGGCGCAAAATGCCGGACGAAGAACTTTATCGGCGAGGACTGCATTATCGACGGGGAATACCGCCGCGTCCGCATCGAGCGCATTCATCTGGAAGAGGACGTCGGAAAGTCGCTCCACCTTGAGGGCGCGCATTCGTACATCGACTACAACCGCTCCGGTACTCCGCTTATCGAAATCGTTACGAAGCCCGATATGACCAGTCCCGACGAAGCGGCGCTTTTTATGCAGACCGTGCAGGAGATTTTGCGCTACGTCAAAGTTACCAAGGGCAATCTTGAAGAAGGCAATATGCGCTGCGACGCGAACATCAACTTGAACGTGTGGGAGGACGGCAAATTATTCCACACGCCCATTTCGGAAATCAAAAACTTGAATTCGTTTAAGGCGGTGCGCGATGCGTGCGCGTACGAGGCGAAACGTCAGCTCAAAGAATTTGAAGAAGACCGCAAGGAATTCAATCCGGGATTTAAGGTTACGATGGGCTGGGACGAAGCGAAAGGCGAGACGGTCGTGCAGCGCACGAAAAACTCGTTTGTCGATTACCGTTTTGTCGTTGAGCCGGATATAAAGCCTTTTACGGTGAGCGCGGAGCTTGTCGAAGAAGCGGCGGAAAAAGTCGGCGAGCTGCCGGAAGCAAAGCGCATTCGGTTTAAGACGGACTTTGCGCTCAGCGATTTCGATGCGGAAACGCTCACGTCCACGCGGGAACTTTCTTTGTGGTTTGAACAGGCGGCGGAACGGTCGAAAAACGTCAAAAAAACCGCAAATCTGATTCTTTCGGAATTGCTTGCAGTGATGAACGAAAAAAATATTCCGATTGAGGAAGTCGGCGTAACGCCATCCCACATTGCAGAGCTTTCCGACTGTCTTGAAGACAATAAAATTACGAGCAAGCAGGGAAAGGAAGTGTTTGCCGAAATGCTTTCAACGGGCAAAATGCCGCTGCAAATCATTGCGGAAAAGGGACTTGAACAGGTTTCCGACTCCGGCGCAATCGAAAAGATTGTGGAAGAAGTTATCGCGGCAAATCCCAAAGCGGTGGAAGCTTTTAAGAGCGGCAAAACGAATGTCAAAGGCTGGCTGATGGGACAGGTGATGAAACTTTCGCAGGGAAAGGCGGATCCCAAGCAGGCGGCGGCGTTGGTGAACGCAAAACTTTCCGCGCTGTAGAATGAACGCCGAAGATTCGCTTTTCAGCGCGGCGGAGATTTTACGCGAGCCGCTTGCCTCCCGTATGCGTCCGCGGAATCTTGACGAATATATCGGGCAGGATCACATCGTCGGCAAAGGGAGACTTTTACGGCGCGCGATTGCCGCAGACCAGCTTTCTTCGGTGATTTTTTACGGGCCGCCCGGCTCCGGAAAAACGACGCTTGCGCGCGTCATCGCCAATCACACGAAATCCAATTTTATCACGCTCAACGCGGTGCTGACGGGCGTTGCGGATATCCGCGCGTCTATCGCGCAGGCGGAAGACTATTTTAATCTGTACAGCCGCCGCACGATTCTTTTTGTGGACGAAGTGCACCGCTGGAACAAAAGTCAGCAGGACGCGCTTTTGCCGTGGGTGGAAAACGGCACGATCATTTTAATCGGCGCGACGACCGAAAATCCCTTTTTTGAAGTCAACAAGGCGCTCGTCAGCCGTTCGCGCGTCTTTCAGCTTAAAGCATTGACGGGAGAAGACTTACGAAAAGCTGCGCGGCAAGCTTTACGCGACGCGGAGCGCGGCTACGGTCATTGGAAGGTCGAATTTGAAGAAGGTGCGCTCGAGCATTTAATCGAAACGGCAAACGGAGATGCGCGGAGTCTTTTGAATGCGCTTGAGCTTGCCGTTGAAACGACGCCCGAAAAATGGTCGCCCTCGTCCGTTCCGCCTGAGCCGTCCTACGGTTCGACGATTTATATTTCCAAAGAGACTGCCGAAGAGTCGATACAAAAAAAAGCCGTGCTTTACGACCGCGACGGCGACTATCACTACGACATTATCAGCGCGTTTATAAAAAGTCTGCGCGGGCGGGACGCGGATGCGGCGATGTACTGGCTTGCGCGCATGGTTGCAGCCGGCGAAGACCCGCATTTTATCTTCCGCCGGATGCTTATTTCCTCCTGCGAGGACACGGGACTTGCAGACCCCATGGCAGTCAGCGTGGTAAACAGCGCGGCGGAGGCGTTTGACCGCGTCGGAATGCCGGAGGGGCGCTATTTTCTTGCGCACGCCGCCTTGTATCTTGCGACGGCGCCCAAGTCGAACAGCAGCATGGCGTTCTTCGATGCGCTTGCCGCCGTTCAAAAAGAGGACGCGGAAGTCCCCAATCACTTAAAAGACTCCAGCCGCGACGCGGAGGGCTTTGGACACGGCGCGGGCTATCTGTATCCGCACGCATACCGCGACCACTGGGTGGCGCAGCAGTATTTGCCGAAAAATCTGATGGGGCGCGTTTTTTACACGCCGAGCACACAGGGCTATGAGGGACGGATCCGAAATGAGGTTTTATCCCGTCGGGAATTGCAGATTGCGGCGATTTTGGAGGGGACAGGGACTGACAGCGAAGACCGCGCGAAAACCGGATCGAAGAGTTCCGCGCATGAAGGGGACGCGTGCGCGCTTGAAAAGTCCGAATTCGGAGTGCAGCCCGTAAGCGAATGGTGGATCAACGCGCATTTTCATACGGGAGACGGCAATGCCGAACAGCTGACGTTCAGTCCCAAAGACGGCGCAAAAGAGAGTGCGCTTGACCGCGCCGACCGGCAATGGCGGCAGCGGCTCGACACGAACCGCGCGGAAGTCCTGCTATCCGTGCGCGACACGATGATTGCGATGGCGGGACTTTTGCGTCATCATCGCTGCCTTGTCTGGAATGCGGACGACGGGCTGTTGTTGTGGGAAATTGCGCGGAAAACGCCGGAAGGAATGACCTGCGGCGTCTGCCGGACGCAAAAAGGGCGCGAGATTCTTGAACAATACGCGCGGACGCTTTCAGACCTTGACCGCCCGCTGCTTGAGTTCCGTCCGGAATCCGCCGGCGCATTTTTGAGCGCGGAAGCCTTCCGCGAAATCCTGTACAACTTTCAGTACAACGGCGCGTTGTTCGACCGCATATTTTTCCGCGATCCGTTTGCAAGCAAAGACTCGATTGACGCGCTCGTAAAAGCGTTTGCCGCCGCAGTCCGCCTGAAAAAGCGGCAGGGCAAGGCGTTTACCGATTCCTGCGACGCGGAAAATGCCGTTTCGGACGGCAAAACTGCGGACGGGGAAACGGTACGCGCGTCGGAGGAGCTGCCGTTTGCGGCAGGCTGGACTGCAATCATCGCGCAAAAAATCCCGTCCGGCGGGCAGCATATCAGTCAACTGATAAAAGAGCAGATTTTAACGCCCGCGACCGCAGAACCGTACCGCGCCGCACTTGAACAAATGGAAGCGGCGGAACAAGCGTTTTTCAGCGGCAAAGCGAACGCGCTCTTTAATTGGGACGGAGACACAATCGCCGAACGCTTTTGCGCCGCAGGATTTACGGCGGACTGCGCCGCGCAGCTCGTGAGCGAAAAGCGGCGGATAAGCGGCACGGAAATACAAAAATGGTTTGACGACGCGCACAGCCTCTACGGCGCAAAAATGGCAGCCGCCCTTCCCCGCGAAGAATTACAAAAACTCATCCGCCTTTTAGCAAGCGCCGCCGAAAAACAAATCTTCAACTGGCGCACCCAAACCGCATACATCACCGTCTCCGCAAAGCAAGAGTAACAGAATGCCGATGGACGGCGGTCGCGGGAGCGGGAGTTCTATTTATCCCGCGCATATTTGGGAACTCCAGTTTAACGGAGCTGTGTCGTGAGTAGACGCAGCATTCGATACGGAAGCCCGTTATCCCCAGTCCAATACGCCTTGCATCCTATACGCGCTATCCCATTGACGGATGTCAGATCGTCCTGACGCGAGAAATATCTGTGCACAGCCTCTGCACTGATCGGGTGGAGAGAAAGCTGCACAAGCGGAGAGGAGTTCCAACTTATCTCGCGCATACTTGGCAAATCACGTTTGACAGAGCTGTGATGTGGGAAGACGCCGTTTTGGGTGGGTAAACTGGCTCATGCGGTGGCAGACTGCTGTGCCATCTCCCTATCTTTCATAAATAAGGAGGAACGAGAAACTCGCATTTCAGTGTCTCCATCGTGCATGACGAAACGAACATCGGCAGACAATACTAGCGGTAGTTCTCACATACGCCCGATACGCGCTATCCCATTGACGGATAACAGATTGTCCTGACGCGAGAAATATCTGTGCAAGGCCTCTGCGCTGATCGAGCGGAGAGGGGGCTGTAAAAGCGGGGAGGAGTTCCAACTTATCCCGCGCATACTGGGCAAATCACGTTTGACAAATCCGTGATGAGGACTGACGCCATTTTGGGGGATGGGGACAGGAGTACTCAACGGCAGGCGTACTGCCGTTTCATCTATGCGTCGTAGACAATTTCCATCTAAAGGTCTTAGACCGAGCGATCTAGGAGGATTATAGAGAGCGATCTAAAGACCTTAGATAGAGCGATCTACGAGGCTTAGATAACGCTATCTAAACATCATAGATACGGCGGAGCGAACAGCTCGCATTTCAGTATCTCCATCGTGCCTGACGAAGCGAACACCGGCAGACAATACTAGCGGTAGTTCCCACATGCGCCCGATATGTGCAATCCCATTGACGGTTTCCGGATTGTCTCGACACGTGAAATATCCGCGCACAGGCATCTGCATTGATCGGGCGGAGGAGAGACTGCAAAAGCAAGGCGGAGTTCTTGCTTATCCTGTACATACTTGGGAACTCCCGTTTAACTGAGCTGTGAAATGGGTAGACGCTGTGTTAGGGGACGGTGGCAGGAGAATGCAGCGGCTGACAGACTGCCGCTCTTTCTTCCATCCGCCATAAATAAAGCGGAACGCGAAGCTCGCATTTCAGTGTTTCCATCGTGCCTGACTAAACGAACATCGGTAGACGGTACAAGCGGAGGCGAATTCTTGCTTGCGCTTGGCAAATCACGTTTGACAAAGCCATAACGCGGGAAGACGCCGTTTTGGGGGATGGGGCATGAGTATGCAACGGCTGACAGACTGCCGTTTCATCTATGCGTCGTAGATAAGTCCATCTAAATATCTTAGAACCTGTTTAATATCTAAGAAATAAGCTATAACGCAAGGATGAGAAGGCAATATCCAAGCGATATAACGTGCGAACAATTTGAACATATCCACCCGTTCTAAGAAGCTATTTAAGGTCTCCTCAGTAGAATAGTTACAACAGTCAGAATCATAAATTGTAGTGTGGTATTATACTTTCTCTCGCTGTTTTTCAAGCCATGCAAAGCTTCGTTCTACCACCTACCGTTTGGGAATTACTGCGAATGTATGTAATTCATTGAGCTCGACTACTTGTACCGTTACTTCTTTGCCCAAAACTGCCTTGACATCATTTGCAAACGGCTGTCCGCTATAGCAGCCGTCACGTAAAATGCTTTTCCCTGCTCTCAATTCATCTTTATTGTATTCAAATGAAGCAATGCCCCCTTGCTATCGATAACATTGGCTGCTGCTATGGCAAGCGCATGCGGTAATCCTTGCAGATTGACTGCTGTATGCCGCTTTATCCCCGATATTTTTTTGCCCGCAACGTAGTTTCTGCCTTCGGCACTCATCCGAAAGTTTGTTCCATATGCTAAAATAATAGTAGACGGTATTCCATTTGGGAAAAACTTCCGGCAGCACGCGCCATTGGCAGTCGCTTTTTAGGAGATACAGTATGGTACAAAATATTTCATACAAATCTACTTTTCTCGGCGCGGTCTTTTCCGTCCGCTTTTCAATAATGGGCGGATTTGTTCGAATTGTTCGCGCGTTATGTCGCTGAGATATTGCTTTCTTATGAGGGAATTATAGCTTATTTTTTAGACATTAAACAGGTTCTAACCGCTAGCCCTCACCGGCCGAGTTTTACCGCCAGCCCGACCCGTCCGCAGCACAGTAAGCCGCAACTTCCAGCTGCATCTCCGCGCGCCACAACCGACCCGCTCGCGAGTTTTGCGCCTGCAAAACTTGAGGCTGGCGGTCGAGCCCTTCCATCATTCAAGTGCCCATTTTTCCGCCAGCCCCGCTAGCTCCCGCCCGCCGCATAAAAAAACTTTGACAGATCATCTTCTGCGGGATATAATACTAAAACTTTTTTGTAGATATAGTGTATTTGCATTCTGAGCAGGTTGTAATGTTTTGGGAGACTATATGATGTTAAACCTATATCAAATAGAGAATGAAAAAACATTTACGGATTTACTCATTTTAGCACATGATATTAACCATTCGATTATACGGACGCGCATAGATTATAACGTTATGCAACACATACATTCAGAACCGGTGGCCTGCATCCGGTTGGTCTTTGGGGCGGCGGGGGAAGCGCACGGGGACACAAAATATTTTCATCGTACATTTTCTACCGGCAACGCTGCCGGAGAATACATATGCAGTCGGCGGAAGATTCATTCCGTGCGGCTAACGGATAGTGCATTGTTCAAAAAGAAATGCGCTTGAAGAAAAACGTATCTTCAAAATTCTGCGTATTTTTTTAGGAGGATAGCGAATGCACTAAAATTATATTCTATTAAATACGCCCTATCAAAAATCATTGATTGGTTGAAAAGGGCGTTTTTAAGTCGGCAGGGATTGCGCCGTGTTCGGAACGGTTGCTGCCGATATAAAGTATTTCGGGCGGAATACCCATTATTTTTTCAGGAGCTTATATGAAAAAAATCACAAGCTTTATTTTTGCGTGCGCCTTGCTTGCCGGTTTAACCGGTTTGGCAGGCTGTCAGAATCCGACGGATGATCCGGCCCCGCAGCAGGGCGGTAACAACAACAACGGAGATCCGTCAAAGGGAGATGTCGACCTTAAAAACGGCGGTATCTTCGGCTCAATGCAGGGCTGGAAAGCGGAAGACGCCAAATGGACGAAAGCCGAAGGCGGCACCTACGAGTACCAGTTTAAGGCGGATGGCGCTGAAGCAGAATGGAAAGTTCTCGTTAATAAAGCGTTAGACAAAGGCGCCTACGTCGGCGATCTTACTAATAAAACCAATAAGTGGAATGTCAATGTCGGCGCTCCGGCGATTCCGTTAAGCTTTGCGCAGAAGGCAGATGACGGCAGCAGCCTCATCACGAAGGGCCTTGATAAAGGCACAGAGTATAAAATCGTCATAAAGATGGTCGAAAAGAAAGTTACCGCCAAAGTCGAGAGAATTCCGGGAAAAGATCTAGCAAAAGACCTCTTCAAGGAAGGCGGTATTATCGGCGACATGATGCCGAAAAAGGGCAATGACTGGGATGCGTCAAAGGCCATGTGGACCAACTCAGATCCTGCTAAGGGCATCTATACGTACAAGTTCAAGGCGACAACCAACCGCGTAGAATGGAGAGTCCTCCTTAAAAAAGGCGAATGGAATGGCGCATGGCGCGGCGACGACGCTGAGAACAAAGCGTGGTTAGTCAAAATCGGTGCGGATGCGATTCCTCTGAGAGAAGCCAAAAATAATGTTAAGGGAAGCAACCTTTATACGGACGGCCTGCTCATCGGCTCCGAGTACGAAATCACCGTAATGGTAAAAGGCGACGAAGTTTTGGCGTCCGTCAAAAAAATTCCGGGTGCGCCTTTGGCAAAAGACCTGCTGAAAGACGGCGGTATCATCGGCACCATGCAGGGCTGGGATGCGACAAAAGCCAAATGGTCGGCATCTAATCCAGCTGTGGGCACCTATGAATACCAGTTTACTGCGGCAGGCGAAACGGCAGAATGGAAGGTTCTTGTTAAGAAAGCGCTGGACCAGGGCGCTTACGTCGGCGATATTGCAAATAAAGCTAACAAATGGGAAATCCCGCTCGGCGCAGATGAGCTGCCATTAAGCCGTACGAAGAAAGCTGATGACGGCAGCAGCCTTATCGCAAAGGGACTGAAAGCAGGTACCCCATATAAAATCACCGTCAAGATTGTCGGCGATGAAGTTAAAACCTCCATTAAGGAGCTGCCAAAGGCTCCGCTGGACAAAGCTCTGTTGAAAGACGGCGGTATCATCGGCTCAATGCAGGGTTGGAAAGCGGCAGAAGTCAAATGGACGCGCCCGAATGTCGGCACAGGCGTTTATGAGTACGATTTCACTGCACCGGCTGCTGAAGTCGAATGGAAGGTTCTTGTTAAGAAAGCGCTCGACAAAGACGCATACCTCGGCGATCTTGCAAATAAAGATAACAAATGGGAAGTTAAGTTTGATGAAAGCGATCCGCTTCCGTTGAACTTTGCAGCGAACGCAGATAACGGCAGCAGCCTTGTTACGAAAGACTTGACCCCAGGCGACCCATACACGCTCGTCGTGAAGATTGTGGGCACTGAAGTTAAGGCATATGCAAAAGAGGGCAAGAAAGCTGATCTGAAAAAAGAACTGTTGAAAGACGGCGGTATCATAGGTTCAATGCAGGGTTGGAAAGCAGCCGATGCCAAATGGACGAAGACTGATCCGGCTAAGGGCATTTATGAGTACGAGTTCACTGCGGACCACGCTGACGCTGAGTGGAAGGTGCTTGTTGGAAAAGGGGTCGACAAAGGCGCATACCTCGGCGATATCGTAAATAAAGATAACAAATGGGAAGTCAAGGTCGGAGCCAAAGAGATTCGGTTAACCTCTGCGAAGACAGCGGACGACGGCAGCAGCCTTATTTCTAAGGGCCTTATGCTGGACAATCCTTACAAAATTACGGTAAAGATTGAGGGCGGTAACGTTACAGCTTCCATTAAGATGCTTCCTAAGGGGCCGCTGAACAAAGCTCTGTTCAAAGACGGCGGTATCATGGGTTCAATGCAGGGTTGGAAAGCGGCAGACGCTAAATGGACGAATCCGAATCCAGCTACGGGCGTTTATGAATACCAGTTCAATGCGCCGAATTACGAAGTCGAATTCAAGGTACTTACTGCTAAAGACGCCGACAAAGACACATACCTCGGCGATCTTGTAAACAAAGACAATCGTTGGGATGTCAAGTTTAAAGCGGAAGAAGCGATTACGTTAAACCATGCCAAAAAGGCAGATGGCGGCGGTAATCTCCGTCTGGCCGGCTTGAGACCAGGCAACCCGTACATCATCGTTGTACAGATTGAGGGCCCTGAAGTTAAGGCGTATGCAAAAGAGGGCAAGAAGCCTACTCTGCTGCCAGCACTGCTGAAAGAAGGCGGTATCATCGGTTCAATGCAGACAAAGGCCTGGAATGTGGCAGATGCCAAATGGACGAAGGCTGATGCGGTTAAGGGCGTTTATGAATACGACTTTACGGCAGCAGCTGAAAATGCCGAATTCAAGGTACTTACTGCTAAAGATCTGAATAAAACCGCATACGTCGGCAATATTGTAGACAAAAACGATAAGTGGGAAGTCAAGTTTAAAGCTGAAGAGGCGATTCCGCTGACCCGTGTTGAAAAGGCAGATGACGGCAGCGTTCTCATTCTGAACGACTTGGAGCCTGGTAACCTGTACCGGATCGTCGTAAAGATTGTCGGCACTGAAGTTATGGTTCACGCGGAGACGCCGAATAAGCCTGATCTGAAAAAAGACGTGCTGAAAGAAGGCGGTATCTACGGCGCAATGCAGGAATGGAAAGCGGACGAGGTTAAATGGACGACGTCCGACCCGACAAAGGGCGCCTATATATACAAGTTTACGGCGACCGCTAAAGAAACCGAATACAAGGTACTCGTTGGTAAAGATGCGACCAAAGGCGCATACCTTGGGGATCTTAAAAACAAAGACAATAAGTGGGAAGTCAAGTTTAAGAAGGAAGAAGCGATTCCGCTCAAGTATACGGCAAAAGCAGACGACGGCGGCTCTCTCATTCTGAAAGACTTGAAGGTTGGTACTCCGTACAACATCCACGTAGATGTCGTAGGTTCCGAAGTTATGACATATGCTGAGGAGCTGAAGAAGCCTGCTTTGCAAAAAGACTTGCTGAAAGACGGCGGCGTTATCGGCTCAATGCAGGGCTGGAAAGCGGAAACTGCTGCGTGGACGAAGAAGGATCCGACAAAGGGCATCTATGAGTACGCCTTTGTTGCCGATGGCGCTGAAGCTTCATGGAAAGTTCTCTTGAAGAATGGAGAGCTGGACAAAGGCGTCTTGGTTGGGGACACTGACAATAAAGATAATCCGTGGGAAGTCAAGTTTGATGAGGCGGATCCACTGTCGCTGAACTTTGTAAGCAAAGCGGACGACGGCAGTAATCTCGTCCTGAGGAATCTGGAACCGGGTACCCAGTACAATATCATCGTAAAGATCGATGGTTCCGAAGCTAAAGCATACGCGAAGAAGCTGACGAAGTTTGTTCCGTCCGCAAATATGCTGAGAACAGGCGGTATCATCGGCTCAATGCAGGGTTGGAAAGCGGAAGAAGCTGGCTGGACGAAGGATACGACTCCGAATCTCTATGAGTATGACTTTGTTGCCAACGGCGAAGAAGCCGAATGGAAGGTGCTTGTTAAGAAAGGCGAACTGGGACAAGGCGCCTTTGTTGGGGAACTTGCAAATAAAGGTAATAAATGGGAGATCCCGCTTGACAATCCTGCTGGGATTCCGTTGACCTATGCAAACACTCCGGACAATGGCAGCAGCCTCTATATGAAGGGGCTTACCATAGGTGATCCGTACAGAATCACGATAAAGTATGAGGACAAAAGCTTTAAGGCATATGCAAAAGCACTGCCTAAGCAAGCTCTTAACAAAAACTTCTTGAAAGACGGCGGCATTTTCGGCGCAATGCAGAACTGGAATGCGGACAAGGCTAAATGGACGACGAAGGATGGAACTCATGGCACCTATACCTACGTGTTTGTGGCTACTGCCGATAAACTCGAATGGAAGGTGCTTGTTAAGAGCGGCGACCTGTCAAAAGGCGCATTTGTCGGGGATCTTAAGAACAAAGACAATAAGTGGGTTGTCGATGTCACTAACACTAAAGGCGTTCCATTGAACTTTGCGACGGATCTGGACAGCGGCAGCAGCCTTCTTTCGAAAGATCTTTCCGTAGGACATGCGTATAAAATTACGGTAACGATCGAAGACGATAAGGCTGTGGCAAAAATCGTCCATACAAACGAGACGGTGGCGCCGGAGTATAATCTTAAGGAAGGCGGTATCTACAGCTCAATAAACGCTTGGAAGGCGGATATGGCTAAATGGTCAACAAGCCCATCTGATCCTGCTACTTCTGGCGTGTACACATACAAGTTTGCTGCACCGGGCGATGGCAAAATTGACTGGAAGATCCTTGTATACAAAGGACGGGAAAGTGAAGGCGTAATTGCCGGAGATCCTAGCAACGTTAATAATGCATGGTGGGTAAAACCTGATGGTCAGGAATGGCCTACGAGCTACGCTACGAAGGCAGATACAATTAGTGCCCTTCATACCGAGGGGCTTGTGGCTGGCCAAGAGTACACCATCACTGTAACGGTGACGGGTTACAGGGTTACCGCTAAGGTAGAGAAAAAATAGTAAGTTAAAAACTGCTGAGCGTATTTGCGTTCACTAGTATGCGGCCGCTTATCGCCCGTTCACACGGGTTCGGTAAGCGGCCGTTTTTTGTTTGCGGAGGTGGGGCTGGCGGGGCTGGCGGGGCTGGCGGTAAAACTCGGCCGGTGAGATTTAACTTGGTCGGCCGCCAGCTTCGAGTTTTGTCTGGGGACAAAACTCGCGAGCGAGGTCGGTTATGGGGATGGACGTACAACTGGAAGGTGTGGCTTGCTGGCAGCGAGCGGGTCGGGCTGGCGTGAGAACTCGGCCGGTAAGATTTAACTTGGTCGACCGCCAGCCTCGAGTTTTCCGAATGCAAAACTCGCGAGCAGGGTCGGTTGTGGGGGCGGAAGAACGAGTTAGAGCTAGCAGCTGGCTTGTGGGCGGAGGTGGGGCTGGCGTGAGAACTCTGCCGGTGAGACTTAGCTTGGTCGGCCGCCAGCCTCGAGTTTTGCGGTCGCAAAACTTGCCAGCGAGGTCGGTTGTGT
>CAUTZW010000068.1:0-14879 GCA_963543045.1 uncultured Treponema sp. | reverse complement strand
GGTGCAGCTGCCTTATTATGCGCATCCGGTACATGACGGCCAGCGGCTTATGAACTATCAGCACGATTATCTTCTATTCAACAGCACAGAATCGTGGCACCAGCTTTGGACGCTCACCCTCACCGTTGCCGGACGCATAATAGCCGCCGAACGCCAAAAGCTCGGCTTTTTCCTTTCAGAAGAGGCTGCGGCGGACAAACAGATAGAGGCGGCGGAATACCTGTTACGCCGCTACCGCACGCGGCGCGGATACTACATCCGCACGGGATTCATTGCGGCAATCAGGCACAGCGTACAGCACGCGCTCTACTACCGCAATCTTACGGAGCAGCTCACCGACTACGTGAGCATAGAACACATGGAACGTATCCCCGACGAGCGATACGAAGGATTTTGAAAAATGAATGAATTATCAGAAGAAGTGCAGCAAGTAGTTGCAAATACAGTTGAACGAATAAAGAACGCGCAATTTACCTTGCATACGCCGTATGAAGCATATGCATTGCTAAAACACAAATATGAGGATACGAAGCAAAACGTACATCAAGTAAAAGGTTTTCTTTTTAACTTCTGGAGGAATGTCAAGAAAAACAGTCCTTCCCCTTATGCAGAGGCGTTAATACATATGCAAGATTGTGCCATTCAATGTGCGATAAATGCGATGCAAATAGCGGCAACGGCGCAAAAATCGCTCGACTGCATAAAAGAAGCTAAACAACAGGAGCAACATAATGAACCGTCTTGAAATATTGGAAAACTCGCTTGCTAAGAAAGAAGCGGCGCAAAAAGAGGAGGCAAACAAATGACGGAAACCACAACCACGCAGCAGAAAATCACGGAGATAACGGAGGCAATGCGCGATTTGCTCTTGTACAAAAATCAAAAGTACGGGGACAGCGCATTAAATCCGAAGCGGATTTTTTATAAAGGCGATGCGACTAGTTCAATTCTCATCCGGCATACCCTAGAAAGGTCGGCTCTAACGAAGATTTATGCAGGTTCGACTCCTGCCGGTACCACTAAACAAAACGGAGGACAAGTAAATGACCAAAGAAAAACCGATTTTATTCCGCGCCGACATGGTGCGCGCGATTACCGACGGAAGCAAAACGCAAACCCGCAGGGTTGCCAGAACAGATAAGCCGCCCTATACCGCAGGCGATATTCTGTATGTCCGCGAGACGTGGGCGCAGGCTCCGAATGGAGATTATTTGTATAAAGCGCACCCCATGTACCGCGAAATGAACGACGCCGACTTTCCATTTTCTTGGAAACCGTCAATTCATATGCCGAAAGATGCCGCACGCATTTTCTTGGAAGTTACAAGCATTCGGAAAGAACGACTGCAAGATATAACGGAAGAGGACGCAATCGCTGAGGGAGCAGAGCCGTGTAGTCCGTTTGATTTGCAGCAAATGCCGCTTTCACTTGTTACCTGTCTCCCGAACGGAAATAAAGTCATAAAAAAGACAGCGCGTATCGGCTTTTATAAAACATGGCAAGAAATAAATCGAGGCGCTAACGACTGGGACAGCAATCCGTACGTATGGGTTATTGCATTCAAAATAAAGGAGGATTTATGAAACCCAAAACAAGTATCACATGGACGATAACCGGAAAAGCTCCGCGTGCAACGTCCACCGTCAAAATCGGATTTAAATCCGAATACGCTCGATTGGTATTTCGATAAAAAGAAATTCATCATCAAAATTACGCCAATTCATGAAACAAAAGAAGCTCTTGCAAATGGGTATGAAATTGTTAACGACTTTGACGTATACGAACAGTTTGAAAAACCGCTAACCGCCGAAGGTTGGGACGTGATTGTATTCGTCCCGTCAAAAGAGGAAGACGCTGACAGAATAACGTGCGGGAATGCGCTTTTAGCCATTAAAGATTTTGAGGCAAAAAAAATAACAGCCCCCGTATTAAGGAGACAAACAAAATGACAATCAAAGAAATGCAAGCAAACGGCTATACGCGGTATGCAGCGTTTATCAACAAGTACATTGTTACAAAGGAAGTCGAAGTATGGGCAAAGGATTGGGATGATGCCCGCGCAATACTTGAAGAGGCTGCTGAAATATTGCCGCTTTCGGCTTTTGAGAATGGGGAATATCCAGAAGTTCAACAGCTTGAACGCAGTCCAGAACCTCCGCCTTCTATCGCCGCCGCGCAATCAATAATTGCAGCTTGCAATGAACGTTTTTACGGCACGGCAAGAGAGGAGGCACCGGAAAACACCCCTACACAACAAAAAATCACCGAAATCACGGATGCCATGCGTGAGCTGCTTTTGTACAAAAATCAAAAGTACGGAGACAGCGCATTGAAGCCGAAGCAGATTTTTTACAAAGGCGATGCAGTAAGTTCAATTCTCATACGGTTGGACGATAAACTCGGACGCATTATGGCAAACGCGGACGAAACGCCGCGCATAAACGATGTAGCGGACATCATCGGCTATTGCACCTTGCTTTTAATCGGCATGGGGGCTACGGCGGATGATATTCAAAAGCTAAAGGATTAGGAGCATTAAATGGAACAAATCAATGTATTTATTTATCGCAATAAGGCTGACGGACGTATAAATGCAATCAATATTATAGCGGAAAAGGAAATAGTCAAAAATTGCATCGCATTTAACAGGAATATAGACAACGGCGTTACAAAAATGATTTTAGAGGATATTCAAAAACACAATGCAGACAGCCGTAATAAATCCATCGTTGAATGGATAGCTTGCAGCTCGCTTTTAGGCGTTGAAAATCTTTTGCATAAAATTAGAACGCATGAAGATACGGCTTTTGAAGAAGCACCCAAACAACAGACACTTTGCTTTTAATCGGCATGGGGCTACGGCGGATGATATTCAAAAGCTAAAGGACTAGGGGATAGTTCCCGTTATGCGCTGGATTGGCGAGAGGATAAAGAGGATAGAAGCATGATGAAACTTTACATTGTAAGCGGTACCCCTGACGGTATGGGTGATATTGATGGTTTGTATTTTCTTGTAAGCGAAAAAGGAGAATTTTTTACGCAACATTTTTGTTCATCAAAGACATGGGCTATGTATGATTTAGTTAGGCGACATCCTGTCTTGATGCGAGAGTTCAATGAACGTTTCGGCGCAAATAATTGGATTGTGCTGTATTTAGGCGATGACGACATGACTGGCGAAGAACTTCAAAAACGAAATCAAAAGTTTTACGAAGATGAAAAAGAAACCCGAAAGGAGGCGCACGATGACATTCATTCAATATTACATCGCGCAGTTTAAGGAATTGCCGCGCTGTTGGCGGCTTTGCGTACTGACGCGCCATAGGGCGTATTTTTTTAGAGAATTATTTTTTTTCTTAAATCCGCCTGCCATCTACATCATGTACTTATACGACACGGGAATAATGCCCGTCGACACGCGATTTCAAAAAAAGCGGCGCACTGACGGCAACGAAGCGCGCCGGTAAAAAGGAGAGCCCCATGAAGAACACACCCCGCGTATCGGAGGCAGACGAATGACGCAGACCTTTATTTTTTACGAATCCTTCAAGCGACAGCTCGACGAACTGAAAAACGCCGACCGCCTCCGCTTTTACGATGCGATTGCAGCATACGGTATTGACGGCGCGGAGCCGGATTTTACCGGAATCGCAAAAGCCTTGTGGCTGCAATTTAAGTTCGTCATTGACGAAACAACGGCGCGGCGCGAGGCGAAGCAAGAGAACGGACGGCGCGGTGGCCGCACGGCAAAAGGCGGCAATGCCGATAATGCGCCCGTTCATGCGCCGGAATCGGTTGACGCGGCGGGTGAAGAATCTCCCTATTATATAGAAGAAAATCGTAATGCAGCAGAAAGCAACACAAAGCAACCGGAAGCGGACGAAAGCAAAGCGAAGCAAGCCGAAGCAACGCAAAGCAAACGGAAGCAAAGCGAAGCAACTGAAAGCAAAACAAAGCAAGCCGAAGCAAACGAAAGCAAAGCGAAGCTAAATGTTAATGTTAATGGAAATGTTAATGTGAATAGAGATATTCCGCCGGATTCCGGCGGCATGACTCCCCTCAAACAGCCGGATTCAGACAATCGCCATTCTCCAACCGACGGAGCAGCTTGCGGCGCGCAGGACAATCCGCGCGCATCCCCAATCGCTCCGCCGCCGGATACGCAGGCGCATTCTCCAAACCTTCCGGCAGGCTCGAAGGAGGCTCCGACGCTCGATACCGGCGCGGCCGAACAAGGGCCGCCGGAAAGCGCGCGCACTCATGCGCCGGAATCGGCCGACGCTGAATCAATGCGCCTTGCCGAACTCCTCTACACGTTGCATCAGGCGCACGATTCGCGCTTCAAGAAGAAGCCGGAACATATCCGCCAGTGGGCGGCCGACATCGAAAAACTTTGCCGCATCGACGGGCGCACCGCCCCAGAGGTCGAGCAGGTTATCCGCTGGGTAAAAACCGCCGGTAATTTTTGGCTTCCGAACATCATCAGCGGCTCAAAGTTGCGCGAAAAGTTCCCGCAAGTGTTCGCGCAGATGGCGCAGGCAAGACAAGAGCGGCCGAACGGGAAAGAGCGCGGCGGCGCATGGGAGCGCGACCGCATAAGCGAAGCCGAGAGCGCGCACTATCTGGAGATTTTATGACGGCGGCGAAAAAATATAAAACATTGCCGGACGCGCTGACCATCCTCCGGAACATTCCCTGCGAACAGCGCGACGCGGAGCTTGCACAGCAGGAAGCGCAGCGGCAAGAGACGGCCAATTATGAACGCTTTACGCATTGCGGCGTGCCTCCGCGCTACTGGCGCGAATCGTTCGATACCTTCGTAACGGCCGACGCGAACGGCGCGATTCTCCAACCGAAGCGCGCATTGCTCGACATGATGCAAAACGATTTTATGACGGACGTTCGGGCTGGCGGCGCACCGTTCATTGCCCTGCTCGGTAACTGCGGAACCGGCAAAACGCATCTTGCAGCATCCGCATTGCGCGAGATTGCCGGTTGCTTCCGCCTGTCGAGCGCGATTGTCGCAGAATTACGGCAGGCCCACAGCTACTCGAGCCATACAAGCGAATCGGCGGTACTGCGCGAATACGCCTTGCCGCGCCTGCTTGTCATTGACGAAGTGGGACGGTCGGACAACGCCGCTGAAGAAAAATACATGCTCTATCAGATTCTCAACGCCCGCTACAACGTCGAGAAGCCGCTCATTATCACGGCGAACATGAGTAAAAAGGAGTTTGTTGAATATATCGGAACTGCCGCCGTCGACCGATTCACCGAATGCGGCCGAATCCACGAGCTCAACTGGGCCAGTTACCGGCTGACGCTGCGGCGGAATCGGGAGGGGAAGTAAAGTTCATCCCGTCAAATCCGCTATAAGTCCCCACTAGCCTATTTTGCGCAAGCAAAATAGGAGACTCTCGGCCGACAAATTACATCTATGCGGTGAAATTATCCTGCCAGCCCCGCCAGCCAAATGACTATACCGGTATGGCAGTTACAGTAACACTCCGGAACGGCGATTGCGTCGAGCTTATGCGCGATATTCCCGATGCAAGTATTGACGCAATCATTACCGATCCGCCGTATCAGCTTTTGAAAAATCATAAATTGGATATACCTTTCGACGAATCGCGCTTTTTTGCCGAAGCGAAACGTATTTTAAAAAACGGCGGTTTTATTGCCTTATTCGGGCGCGGTACGGCATTCTACCGATGGAACGTACGGCTTGCGGATTTAGGCTTCCTCTTTAAGGAAGAAATTATCTGGAATAAGAATCAAACAACAAGCCCCGTTAGCTCGCTTCTTCGCGTCCATGAAACGGTAAGCATCCACAGCAAGGGCAAGGCGCAGATTAACAAGGCGTACGTGCCCTATCTGGAGAGTAAGCATTACAACATGGACGCTATCGCAAGCGACATTCGCCACATGAAGCTAATCCTTAACCATGCCGACGCGCTCAAAGACGTGCAACAATTCATCGACACCGGCAAGATGAATTACAAACGCACATATCAGAGCCATAACGACAATATCTGTTTTAAAGTCGGCCTTGCCCGATGCGATGCTTCGGTAAACATATACAAGGCAATGCAGCAAGGCTGTGTTGAACGTTCAATCATACAACTGCCGCGCGTAACGGGCAGCAAGCAAGTCCACCCCACGCAGAAGCCGGTGCGACTTATGGAACGCCTCATTGCCGTAGTAACCCGCGAAGGCGCGCGCGTACTCGATCCGTTTATGGGTTCCGGCAGTACAGGGATAGCGTGCATCAACACCGGCCGCGCATTTATCGGCATCGAAAAAGACGCGGATTATTACCGCACCGCAAAAGAGCGCATCGACAAGGCGCACGCAGACAAGCGGCAAGAGCTCTTTCAAGCTCTCTCGTAAGAATCCCCTGCGTAGTAACAAGCTCGCGCGTTTTGCCGCACGGCAAAAGGCGAGGCCGACGGCCGGTAAATAAAAACCACACGATCAAATCCATCCCGCCAGCCCAAATGACTATAGCAACGGGGATTATTCGTTTTTGCACAGTTTTTGCATACCTTGAAACAATGGCACGACCAAGAAAGGACACAATAGATACGCACCGCCTCATTCTCAAGCTGGCAGAGTCCGGCATGACCAACGCCGCTATTGCGGAGGCGGCGGGATTGTCGGTGCGTACGGTCTGCAATTACTTATCCGGTACGGAATTAGGGGACGCGGTACGGCAGTCGAGACAGGCGGCGTTGGAGCTGGACGAAGATAAAAAAGCTGCCATGAACAGGGCGGCAATCGCGGCGGCAAAACGGCTTTTACGAAAGCGCAAAACCAAAGAAGTCGAAAGGCGCATAGACGCGGACGGCAACGTGTACATGACTATCGAAAAGGAAAAGGAACTTGAACCGCACGCAGGCATCGTTCAATTAGTGCTCAAAAGCACCGACCCTAAGACGTGGCGCGAACAGCAGGCGGCGGACAACACGGACGCGCCGGAAGATACGGAATTGAAGGTGATTATTGATGATAATTAACACGTCCGCGCTTTTCGCAAAAGTCTACAATCCTCCGTTTAGGCGCATCATGGCGCACGAAAAGGAACGCTACACGTTCACCGGCGGGCGGGCAAGCTGCAAATCCTCTTTTATTTCAATCTGCATCGTGCTCTTAATCGTTATGAATCCCGAATACAACGCGCTCATAATCCGAAAGACCGCGAACACGCTCCGCCGTTCCGTATTTGAACAAATCGTATGGGCAATCCGCATATTAGGGCTTGAAGGAAGATTCCGCATTCCGCGCAGCAGTATGGCGGCCCTGCCCATTGTCTACAATCGCGGGCGGGGAAAAACGCAGTCCATCATCTTTGCCGGAAGCGACGACCCCGAAAAAATCAAATCAATTAAAGTTGCCTCCGGCTATTTTGCAATCCTCTGGACGGAGGAAAAAACCGAGTTTTCCGAGCGCGATTTACAAAACATCCGTATATCGGCATTGCGCGGCGGGCATACCTTCTACATATTCGAAAGCTACAACCCGCCGAGCGCGACGCGCCATTGGTGCAATACTGAAGCGCGAACGCCCGACAAAAACCGCGAAATCATACATACAACCTATCTCGACATTCCGCCTCACTGGCTCGGTGAGGCAATCCTCCACGACATTGAACACACGAAAGAGACGAACGAGCGCGCATACGAAAATATATATCTGGGCAAAGCGACGGGGACGGGCTTAAACGTTTTTGAAAATGTCGCGCTGCGCGAAATTACGGACGATGAAATCCGCTCATTCGACGCTATCTATCGCGGCGTTGACTGGGGCTACTATCCCGATCCTTTTCAGTACGTCGCACTGGCCTACCGGAAGGCCTCGCTCTATATCTTTGATGAATTGCGGCTCTATAAACACGGCAACGTTGAAGCGTTCCAAACGCTTAAAGCGCACATGAACGCGCACTATGACCGCTACCGATTCGATACGCGCACTGAATACGAAGCTGACCGCATCGAAACGGAGCGCATTACCGCAGACAGCGCAGAGCCTAAGAGCGTTGCCGACTTTCGCGCGTTCGGCGCGGATATGCGGGCGGCCCTAAAGGGAGCGGGAAGCCGCGACGCAGGTTTCAAGTGGCTGCAGGGCTTAGACGCTATCATCATCGATCCTGCACGATGCCCGCACGCAGCCGATGAGTTTAGCCTCTATGAATACGAACTTGACAAGCGTTCGGGCGAGGTGCTCACGGGCTATCCCGACGGCCAACCCGACCACTGCATGGATGCGGCGCGTTACGCGATGGAATCAACCTTCCGGCGCGGCGGAGCGTAAATGACTATAGGAATAGGCTATGTTTGAAGCGGTAAGGGATTTTTTTATGAATATTTTAAATCTTTTCAAAACGTATACGGTCAAGGAAGTAACCGGCATTGATACGCATATGAGCGCGGCAATGTATGAGCGTATCCGCTTGTGGCAGGATATGGCGGCGGGCAATGCGGACTGGAACGATAAAGCCCCGCCGTCCGGCGTACTGTCTCAAATAGCCGGACGGCTTGCGATGATGGTGCTGCGCGAGATTGCCGTAGAAGTACGCAACGATGCCATTATGCCGGTGATGAAACACCTCGATGCCAACATTGATAAAATCGTCGAATATATCGCGCTTTTAGGCAGCGCGCTTATCCGTCCGATTTACAGCGCAGGAAAATTGCAGTATGAGGCGTTGCCGCTCGGTAACTATCTTCCGACAAGCTACGATTTTGACGGCAGTTTGACTGGCGCGCTCATCTTAAAGCAAATCGTAGATGATAAAAAACGCTACCTACTGACGGAACAGCACGCCTACACGGACGGAGCGCATTCGGTTGAATGCGCCCTCTACCGCAACGACAGCGGCACGCTGCATAAGGTACCGCTTACCGCCTGCCCGCAAACCGCTGACATAACGCCTTCCTACGTATGGCAGGGCGTGCGCCAACCGATGATTATTGAATTCCGCAATCATAGCGTAAACAAGATAGACGGCTCCAACGTGCCGGTTGCCCTTATCGCCGGAGCGGAGAATCTTATCCGCGATGCGGACGAGCAATACGCGCGGATGAACTGGGAGCAGGAAGGCGGCCAAATGCGGGTATTCGCCGACCGCGATATGTTCAGAAAGCGGGTAACGCGCGACGGAGGAACGGTCGGCGTAAAAATGACCGACGAACTGAGCCGCCTTGTTACGATGATTGACGGGGACGGAAGCGAAAACGGCAAAGACATTGTAACGCACGCCCCCGCGCTCCGCACCGATGCGCAGGTAGCCGCCTTTCAACAAATCTTACGCCGCATAGAATTAGCCGTCGGCATCGGCAAAGGCACGGTAAGCGACATGGAGAGCGTGCAGCAGACCGCGACGCAGTATTCTGGCGGCAGGCAGGAGCTCTACGCCATCGTTGACCGCATCGAAGATGAAATAGAGGTAAAGTACCAGCAATGCGCCGACGTGTTTGCGCACATGGCAGCCGCCTACGGGCTCGGCGCGAACGATGCCAAAATCGCCGTAACATGGAACGACGACGAGACGCGCAAAGACACGCAGCAAGCGAAAATGAACATGCTTAACGAAATAAACGCCGGTATCTGTTCCAAAGCGGAATACCGCGAGAAGTTTTACGGCGAAGACAAAGCGACGGCAATAGCGAACGTACCGCCGGAACCCGTCCAGTCAAGCCCGTTTGATTTAGCGTAAACGGACGGACACGCGCTCATGTTAGCCCCGCAGTACCTTGAAGGACTTGCCGACGAACTTATAGAGCTGTATTCGCAGCTGGAAGCCGACGTGCTAAGCGACATGGCGCGTCGGCTCTCGCGGCTGGGAAGAATTACCGAACTCACCGAATACCAAGCGCGTACGATTGTCGAAGCTGGATTGCTTAAGCAAAACATCGCGCGTATCTTAAAGCGTTACGACGCGCGGATAGTCGAAGAGTTGACGGCGATTTTTACGGACGCGATGATAAAAAACGCCCGCGCCGATAACCGCATTTTTCAAGAAGATACCGGCCGCACGCTCTCCGAAAGTCAAGCGCAGGTTATGCTTGCGTCGATAAAAAAAGTGCATTCCGACCTTTCGCGCCTCACGCTGACGACCGCCGAAACGTCGAACGTGCAATTTATCCGACAGGCGAACCGCGCTTACATGAACGTTGCAAGCGGCGCATTCAACTACATTCAAGCGATAAAGCAGGCAACGGACGAACTGGCAAAAGAGGGCTTACAGACGCGCGTAACGTACAACAACGGGCGAAAGCCCGTAACGCGGAGCATTGAAGCGGCGGTGCGCATGAACGTGTTGACCGGCGTAAACCAAACCGCAAGCACCATGACGCTGACCAACTGCGACGAATTGGAATGCGACCTTGTCGAAGTTTCCGCGCACGTCGGTTCCCGCCCTGAACATGAGGCATGGCAGGGGCGCATCTTCAAACTGCACGGCAGCACCGACAAATACCCCAATTTTTACGAAGTATGCCGCTATGGAGAGGCTGACGGCATTTGCGGCGTAAATTGCCGCCATTCGTTTTATCCCTACTTTGAGGGCATGGACAAGCACTACGCCAAAGAGGATTTGAACGAATGGACGGCGGAAAAAGTCGTTTTCAACGATCAAGAGATGACGCGTTACGAGGGGGAGCAGCATTTACGGCATATCGAACGCAATATCAGATTTTACAAAAAGAAAGCCGCCGTTCAAGAAGCCGCCGGACTTGACAACGCCAAAGCCCGCCTCAAAATCGGCGAATGGCAGGCAAAAGCCCGCGAGTTTACAAAGCAGACCGGCATACGGCGCGACCCGCCGCGCGAACGGATAGGAATACCGACCGGCATGAAGCAGCCGAGAGGGATAAATAACTTGAAAAGTCCGAATCTTGAAAATGTATCAAAACACGCTGACGCGCGCTTGACAGAACGCGGGCTAACGATTGAAAATGTAAAAAACGCTATAGCACATCCCTTGAAACAAACGGAATTAAGAGACGACGGTTCGTATCAAATTATCGGAAAAGAAGCGACTGTGGTCATAAACGGCGGTACTGGGAAAATTATAACGGCTTGGAAAACCAAATCCAAACTGGCAGCAAAATTAAGCAAGGATACAGAATGAAAATTGATATATCGCAATTTACGGAAAAACAAATTGAACTTCTAAAATCAAAGCGTATTATTTTTGACAATACAAAAGACTATTCAGATGACGAACTTATAGACCTTGAACAAAAGATTGCTAATATAATGATTGATTGCGGCGTTACTAAAGACGGAGAGCCGACAAAACAATTTATAATCTGGGAAAATATTCACGATGTTTTTTTAGATGTCATGGGCGATTAGCGGCAGGGATTGTGTACTGTTATCTGAATGTAAAATTGTATAAAAAATGATTTTTATTTAATTCTTAAAAAACATAGAAAATTAAATTTGACGAGTAGAATAATTGTTATTAAATTCGGAATAAAAAGTTACGCCCGTTCCGTTGTATTTTCACCGACAGCAAGAACGGGCGCAAAAGGCAAATAGCCGGACATTTCCTTTCTGCAAGGTTTGATGTCAGCCATTTTCTGTAAGATACACAATTCAAATTTGAGTGTCAACAGAAAACGAGCCTCCGGCAAATAAAAGGAGGTATTCAGATGGCAAGACCGTACTCAAGAAAAGAATTGGAAATATTGCGGGAGCTTATCAATACGAAAGGGCATTTAACCTATCAAAGTTCCGCCCCGCTTGAACAATGGTACGCGCAGGAAACAGGTGTGCGCCGCGCGAGCGGCGCACTGTACATGGCAGCATGGCGTTTAGAACATGGCTACTATGATACAATCCTGTCGGTTACGCGGTAACCATAATTGTGTAAACGGTTGATTGTCGGCAACATTTACACTGCCTGCGATGTTCGCGCATCGCGGGCTTTTTTATTGTCGGAGTTCCAGCGCAGATATTTACCGAAAAATCTATAGCTATACGAGCCCCCGCGCATCCCGCCGCATCGCAATAACAAGCTCTCCTATTTTGTGCAAACAAAATAGGAGGCCGACGGTCGATAAATTATATCTACACGGTAAAATTCCTCCGTCGTCCCCCGCTGCAAGACCATCTAGCCAGTTTTGCTTACGCAAAACTGGAAGCGGGCGGACGGTAAATTAAATCCACACGATCAAATCCATCCCGCCCGCCAAATGACTATACCACTATGAGACTAATCACAGACGAATTATATGCGGAGGTAATGGGATACCTCGCAAAGGATGAACGGGTACAGCTGTTTTCGCGATTGCTCATGTGCCAGCAGGTTCCCGATTCGCAGGCGGCCGATGCCGATGCAGATGCGGCTCAAAATGAGGAGGCGGACAATGGCAATGATGAGTAATGGGCGGGTGCTGCCCAATGCCCGCATGGGTACAACCGGCTTGCAAGTCGATGAGGATATTAAAAAGGGAGACACGCTTTGGATTCTAGTTCCCGACCGCATAGCAAGCGCAAGCGTTGAAGTCAATATCCCGCAAGGCCAAACGGCGGCTTTTAAAATTGAATACAGTTTAAATTCCGCCGCTCGCATTGGAGAAAACGGAGAGGGCGGCTATTGGCACAATCCAGAGGGGCTGGATGATACCATATATCGCGAATGGACGCATATCACCGTTGTCAATAACCTTTCGGCCGTGCGCGTCAAGTGCATTGATGCAAGCGGCTTTATCAATGTGTGCATTAAGGGGTAAAAAATGGCAGTTCACGGATTGGTATTACCGGCGGTATTCCCGACGGGGACGGTGATTACGAAGCTGGAACAGACGCAAACGAGCACGGAAGACGGCGGGGAAAACATCATCACCGCCGAATTATTCAACGGGAAAAAAGTTACGTTTAAGGTGCGTAACGGGCGCAAAGGCGGGGCCGGCCGCATCAACAAGGTGCGGGCAACCGTTGATGCCAACGTCGGAACGCCGGAGGTTACCGTAAAAGAAGGCGGAACGCCGGAAAATAAAGAGCTCACCCTCCATTTTAAGAACATGAAGGGGGAGCCAGGTACGGCGGCGGGATTCGGAACGCCGACCGCATCGGTAGATAACGCCGTCGGAACGCCGGAGGTCACGGTTAGTGCAACCGGCCCAGACACCGACAAACAATTTCACTTCGATTTTAAGAACCTCAAAGGCGACAAGGGCGACCCCGGAGACGCGGCGAACATTAAAGAAATTACCGCATCGGTAGATAACGCCGTCGGAACGCCGGAGGTCACGGTTAGTGCAACCGGCCCAGACACCGACAAACAATTTCACTTCGATTTTAAGAACCTCAAAGGCGACAAGGGCGACCCCGGAGACGCGGCGAACATTAAAGAAATTACCGCATCGGTAGATAACGCCGTCGGAACGCCGGAGGTCACGGTTAGTGCAACCGGCGAAGGCCGCGATAAAAGCGTACACTTTGATTTCAAAAACTTAAAAGGCGACGCGGGGGAAAAAGGCGGCATCACCGGTGAAGAAGAAGAGCGCGTTGTGAAAAAGGCGACGGATAACGCCGTCCGCGCCTGCCATGCCGCCGACCGGATGCCGCTGAATCCCGTACGGCTTTACGACTTCGCCGATGCCGTCACAAAGTTCAGCGCAACGCCGTTTTTTCACAAAGCTGGCGTTACCTCTCATAAGGCTTATGTCATGCCCGCCGTCAGCATAAAAAATGATAAAAAATATAAAATCACGGCAAATATACAATGGACAGGGGACGCGCGCCCGCGCATCATCGTATTCAATACATCATGGTCAAGAATTATATATAATGAGTTTATTAACGGAGTCTGGGCCGACGAAATAATCATCCCCGCCAATGATAATTGGTGCGTGGGCATCTGGATGCACGGCAATGCCGGTTACAAGCCCAAACCGGATGATTCGGTTACCATTAACACCTTTAGCCTGTATCCGGTGGATAATGAATACATATTCGACGCATCGGGGAACAAGTGTTACGGCTTTATTAAAGGATTTTTGAGGAACGACCCCGCCGTCGGGAGAACATTTACGCCATTTGAAGACGGCAATTTCATGTTTTACCCGCACGCGGCGCATTCGGTTTTATGGCTTACAATCGGGCGGGCGTGGACGCATTCGCGATGGATTTGCTTCAAAAAACAGCAGCCGCGACCCGGGCAGGTCAATACGCTCTGGGATTACGGCGCAGGCGATTACGGCCGCATTATATTCAACGCAACCGACACGCTCACCGTCGGAACCCGTAAGGACGCGGCAAACATGATCGAATACACCGGCAATCATGCATTACATGATGAGCAGTGGCATCACCTTGCGGTAACGACGAATCTGCAGCCGACTTCCGTTAGCAAAACCGTTTACCTCGACGGCAAAAAACTCTGGGAAGGTACAAGAAACGGTTTCTTTGCTGATTGGTTTGTCGGAAACGGAGCCGCCAGCGGTTACAATTACAACATGCACGGGCTCATCGGCTCCCTTGCCAATCTCATTATCTTTGACCGAGCGCTTACGGAACATGAGGTAAGCTGGCTCTATCACAATCCGGTGTATCCGAATAAAAAGTACAAGGAAAACATCGAGCCGAACGCCTAACCCGCGCGGCCGCACCCCGCCGCTCCGCCGCAAGACCATCTAGCCAGTTTTGCGCAATCAAAACTGGAAGCGGGCGGGCGGTAAATTAAATCCACACGATCAAATTATCCCGCCGTTCCTGCACAAACACAGCCATCTCGCGCGTTTTGCCGCACGGCAAAAGGCGAGGCCGACGGTCGGTAAGTTATCGCCATACGACAAAGTTCCCCCGTCGGCCGAATGACTATAGTTATGAATCTCTGGCATGAGACAGGGGGCGTACGTCCTCCCACC
>CAUTZW010000067.1:0-14881 GCA_963543045.1 uncultured Treponema sp. | reverse complement strand
AAAACTCAATCATGGCGAAAGCGGTTGAAAAGGGAATTATTGCCTACGATCTTGTCAATATTAGGGATTTTGCGACTGATAAACACAAGAGTTGTGATGACGCTCCGTATGGCGGAGGAGCCGGTCAACTGATGATGACCGAACCTCTCGGCAAAGCTTTAGACAGCGTTAAAGCTGCGGCACGGCGGGTTATTTACCTTTCGCCGAGCGGCAAACCTTTTACGCAGAAAAAAGCGCAGGAATTAAGCCGTGAACCGGCGCTCGTTTTTATTTGCGGGCGCTACGAAGGCATCGACCAGCGGATAATCGATCGTTATGTGGACGACGAGATTTCCGTCGGCGATTACGTGATGTCCAGCGGGGAAGTGGCGGCCGCGGTGTTGATCGACACCATATACCGCCTCATCGACGGGGTGATTTCCGACGAATCCCTTGCCGAAGAAAGCTACAGCGGCGGACTCCTTGAGTATCCGCAGTACACGCGGCCGCCGGTTTATAACGGCAGCGCCGTACCGGACGTGCTGCTTTCCGGCAATCACGAGCTTATCCGAAAATGGCGTCTGCGTAAGCGGATCCTCAAAACGCTGCGGAACAGACCGGATATGATTTGTACCGCTCGCAGGAACGGGGAGCTTTCCGCAGAGGCCGAACAAATGATTGAGGAAATAACCGAGCAGAGTTCGATAAAGCACGCCGGCAAAAAGAAAAAGCGGCGCTGCATTCCTGAACCTTCTGCCGACACAGGAGATGTATGATGGACATTATTAAAGCGATTGAAGAGCAGCAAAAACGTCCCGGCGCACAGGGATTCAATATCGGCGACACGGTAAAAGTGTTTTTCAAGATTATTGAAGGCAAGACGGAACGTATTCAGGTGTACGAAGGCGTCGTCATCTGCAAGAAAAACGGCGGCGCGCGCGAAACGTTTACCGTGCGCAAGGAATCCTACGGAATCGGCGTCGAACGCGTTTTCCCGTATCATTCTCCGCGTATCGTAAAAGTCGATATCGTGCGGCCGGGAAAGGTACGCCGCGCAAAGCTCTACTATTTGCGTGACAAAGTCGGTAAGGCGAAGAAAGTAAAGACCCTTGTCGGCGCAAAGATTACTGCGGCCATTGCGGCGCGTAACGCGAAGGCGGATGCAGCTGCAGCAAGTCAGGAAGCTGCAATCAAGCAGGAAATGCAGGCCGAACACGGTAAAACGTCAAAGAAATAAGATAATTGGATGCCGGCACGGGAATCTGTGCCGGTTTTTTCTTGCCGCACCCATGCAGTCCGCTGCAAGGAAAAGCGGCATCCCGCCTGAAAAGAGGAATCTTACAACCGCATGAAAACGAATGCCGCCGTTTTGTACAAAGCCGCCCTCAGCCACGCGCTTTCTGCGCGGACGTTCAGCGAGGGCGGAACTGTTTTTGTCCGCGTGCTGAAAAATCTCGGCGGCGGCAATTACGCGGTTTCAATCGCCGGAAAAAAGATGACGGTAAAGTCGGACGTGCCGCTTGCGGAAAAATCTTCGATAACGGCAAAAATAAAAACCGACGGACAAAAAATTATCCTGCTCCGCCAACCGGCTGCGGCGGATTCCGGCGGAATTCAAACATTTTCCGTGCCGGCTGCCGCCGACGCCCCGCTGACCGGAGCTGCGGCGGCGTACCTCAAAAAACTCGGACTGCTCCCCGACGCGCTTTCCGCCTTTCTTTTGAGCCGAATGCAGGAACTTGCGCTGCCGTTTGATGCGGCGTTTGCAAAACACACCTACGCGCTCGCAAAGAAATTTACGGGGAAAGAAAAGGCTGCGGCGGAAATTGCGCTCGCGCTCAAACAAAAGGGGCTGCCCGCCGATGAAGATGCCGTCCGCGCCGTTTTGGGACATTTTCCGGACGGCGGCGGCGACGCATTGAACGGAGAACCCGCAGACCAAACAGCCGCCGCTGCCGCGCTCGATGCGCGCATTCCGTTTGAAGCCGCTGCACAGTGTGCCTTCACGCAATTTTTTGATGCGGTCATGAGCGGCGCGGCGCAACTGGACGGCGTGCAGTGCGGTCGCCTTACGCTTTTTAACCACTTCGGAACCGGCAAAGGCAACGCGGAGGGCGCCGGCAGTTGGATACGCATTCCATTCGCGTTTTCATATACAAAGGACGGCGCACAAGATTCCGGCGCGGGCTGCGTCAACCTGCTCATCAAACCCGATGCAAAGGCGGTCGAAAAATTGACCGCCGCATTTTCGCTGCATGAACGCGAATACTGCTTCGCGCTCCTCTTGCAAAAAGGCACGGCGCACAAAATCAAATTTTACGTGACAGAAGAAAAAGCGGCGGGCGCACTGACGGAGCGGCTCGGCACGCGCTTTCCTACGGCGCACATTGAGCGGATGGCGTGCGGTTCAGAGTTTTACTCCGACGCGGATGCATTCTGCTCCGTCGAAACCAGCGCATGAAACGGGACGTGCAATCGGTCGTCGCGCTCAAATACGTCAAGGGCATGGACGCGCCGTTTATTTCCGCCGCTGCAAAAGGCGAACTTGCCGAACAGCTCGTCGGCATTGCCGAAGAAAACGGCATTCCGATCGTTCAAAATCCTCCGCTTGCGCAAATACTTTCGCTGCAAGAAATTGGCGCGTGCATTCCGGAATCGACGTGGGAAATTGTCGCAAATATTTTTGTCGCAGTTGTTGAAATCGAAAAAAAAATATAGGATGCAAACCGGTTTTCGATGCGGGAAGCCCGTGCCGCCGCTCAGCTCCTGTACCGAAATCGTCTGCAAAATATGTCGGAGTCGGCAGTGCGCAGGAAGGGAAGGATGGAGCCGCCGCCGGCGCATACGCGGATTTTCAGCCTGCGATACGTGGAGTTTTACAAAGAGGCTTTCTTATGGATAATTTCAGCAAAATTGATGTGGGACAAATAAAAGTCGGAACGACATTTCCGGCACCGCTTTATTTTGACGACGGGCGCAGCATGTTTCTTGCCGCAAACAAAACTGCAAAGCCGTATCACGTGCAGGCGATTCAGGATTGGAATATTCCGTTTTTATTGCTGGCGGAAGAGTCACTGCCGGAATTGCCGGTAGAGGAAGAAGCGGAACTGCTTCCGGAACTGTAACGGGCGGACATGCCGAATGCGTGACGGCAGAAAGAAAATCGGCGATGCCGGAGAGGAAGCAGCCGCCCGCCATCTGATAGAGCGGGGCTACAGCGTCATCGGCCGCAACTTTAGAACTTCCGGCGGCGAAATCGATATTATTGCGGCAGCGGACAATACGGTCGTTTTCGTCGAAGTGAAGACGCTCCCCAATGGGACGCCCGAATTATTTTCCGCCGTTTTGAATGCGGGCAAGCGGCGGCGGATTATTGAAACGGCTAAATCTTTCCTCCAAAACCATCGAGAATATAGTAATTACTATATTCGATTCGATGTGATTGTAATAAATATGCCGGGTTTTCCCAGTGTATATCATATTGAAAATGCTTTTACGGAGCTTTTATGATTTCTGGCGGCGGACATACGGCGGCTCTCATGGAAGATGGTCTTGTGCCTGCAAGATTGTTAGAGCTGAAGAAAAAAATACACGATCAAGAGTATATCGACGGAGCTGTTCAGCGGATTGCACAGGTCATAAGCAAAAAACTTGTCGAAGATCCCGAATGCCTGCAAGTAAAAAACTAACCGCCATATCAAATCAGGAGCTTTACATCTTATGGAACGCAATAAGCAAAACAAAAAGCGCAGCGCAAATCGGAGCGGGCAAAAAAACAACGCCAAAAGACCGGCTAAACACACGTCAAAACAAAAAAGCGAAAGCGGAAAGCGAGTCTTCCATTATGTCGCGCATGAAAATATCGAAGCACTACGGCGCAAGGAAAAAGCAATAAAGGAATTCAAGGGACGGGAAGTGATTTGCCCGCATTGCGGACAGCCGATAACGGATGTCGCAAGCTCCATCGCGGATAAGACGACCGGCAATCCCGTTCATTTCGACTGCATCATGAAACATCTTACCGAAACGGAATCGCTCGGCGAAAACGAAAAGATTTCATACATCGGGCAGGGACGCTTCGCCGTACTCCATTTTGAAAACCCGCGCGACCAGCGGCATTTTTCCATCAAAAAGCTAATTGAATGGGAAGGCCGCGAACAAAAAAAAGAATGGCGCGATGAAATCAGCAGCCTCTACAGCCAAGTCGAATAGCACCTACCGAGCCGCTCGCGATGATCTGTCGGCAGCTTGCAATGCCGTGCGGTAAATCGGCTCACGTGTTAGACGAAGCAGTTGGGTAACATGTACGACCCGCCGTAAGCTGTTACGGGGGCGTTTGCCGTCATTCTGCTTTCTCCGGAAAAATAATTTGCAGAGCAGCCGTTATGTGGTCGGGGAGCGGGGCGGCGAGCTGAAGTGGCTTGGCGTCTACCGGAATGGTCAAGCGGTCTGCTGCCAGAAGCAGCTGCTTGATGCCGTAGTGTTTTTTCAGCTGTCGGTTGAGGGCGAAATCGCCGTGTTTGTCGTCTCCTGCAATTGGGCAGTCCATCTGGGCAAGATGGATGCGAATTTGATGCATTCGTCCGGTTCCAAGCCGGAGCCGCACGAGATTCAGGCGGATTGTGCTGCCGCCGCATTCCGTTTCCGCCGCTCTCAGGACGGTATACTGCGTCTCCGCGCGTTTCGCCTTTCCGTGCTGCATGATGTCGGTTTTGATAATGCCGTTCATTTTGCGGAATCGCCCCGCGCACACAGCGGTATACTCTTTTTGCGTGCATTTTTCCCCGATGAGCTTTGTCCATTTCGCTGCGGCCGCCTGTGTTTTCGCCGTTATCAGCAAGCCCGCCGTGTCTCGGTCAAGCCGATGGACAAGATAGACCGGATGCCCCAGCTGGTCCGGCAACAGCCGATCAAGCGAGTGCACGATACCGCTTCCGCCCTGCACCGCAAGCCCCGCTGGTTTATCAATCACCGCAATCTCATCGTTTTCATACATAATTGGAATGGCTTTCATCGATTCATAATAGTAGGAATGCAGCCGGTTTTGCAAATGGCGCGGCCCCTAAAAATTGCAGCAAGCGCGTAGTGTATTTCACGCCTATGCGTCATCAGCCGAAAAGCAAACCGTGCCGCTGCCTATCGAGCGGGCGGACGCAAACAGTCCGGCAGGGAAGGCGAGCTCGGCACTCGCGGACATTTTAAAGCATTCGCGCTCCTTTGAGCGGATCGCGGGACGGCAGTCGACGCGCTTCAACTGCTCTTCCGCATATTGTTAAAGGCGCTGAAATAGCTTATTTTATCCGCAATGAAATACATTTCTGATGATAACGAAGCCGCCAACGGATTGCTTGAGCGGTTTTTGCGATATGTAAAGGTCTGGACGGAAAGTTGTTCGCAAAAAGCGGACAAGGGAATTATGCCGAGCGAAGAGCGCGAGCGCGATCTTGCCCGCATTCTTGCCGATGAAATGCGCGCGCTGGGGATGGAAGCCGTCCGCATTACGGATGAGTGCTATACCTACGGATTTTTGCCGCCGTCTTCCGGCTTTGAAGATGCGCCGCCGTTTTGCCTGCTTGCCCACATTGACACGGTGGAAGAAGTAACCGGCAAGAATGTCAATCCGATCGTGCATCGGAATTACGACGGCAAGCGCATCGACTTGCACTGCGGCGTGCAGCTGGATCCCGAACACGATGCGCATCTTGCGGAAGCGGCGGCCGCACGCGATACCGTCATCACCGGCGACGGGACAACGCTTTTAGGCGCGGACGACAAGGCGGGCGTTGCCGAAATTATGACCGCAATCGCCTATCTGCATACCCATCCGGAACTAAAACACGGAAAAATCGAAGTGATTTTCTCTCCGGATGAGGAAACCGGACACGGCATGGACAAAGTGCCGCTCGACTTGCTCTCTTCAAAGTGCGCTTACACAGTTGACGGCGGGCATCTCGGCGAGCTGGAAACCGAATGCTTTAATGCTTACGGCGCGGAAGTCACCTTCACGGGAAAATCGACGCATACGGGGGACGCGCGGCGGAACGGATTGGTAAACGCCATCTGCATTGCGTCGCATTTTGCTGAAAGCCTTCCGGCGGCGGAGCGTCCGGAAACAACGGACGGCTACGGCGGATTTTTTGCGCTTATGGAAGTTGCCGCAACAGTCGAAACGGCGCGCATCAGTCTCATCCTCCGCGATTTTACCGATGAAGGAATGCAGCGGCGCATAAAACTGGTCAAGATGCTTGCCGAAACCGCTGCCGAATGCTTCGGCGGAACGGCGGAAGTTGTCTTCAAAGAGCAATACAAAAATATGCGGGGAAAATTGCAATCGGCCGCGCACGTTGTCGCAAATCTGGAAAAGGCATACGAAAGAGTCGGCGTACCCGTCGTAAACAAACCGATCCGCGGCGGGACGGACGGCTCCCGCCTCACGGAAATGGGCATTCCCACGCCGAACATTTTTACGGGCGGCCACAACTATCATTCCCGCTTTGAGTGGGCTTCGTTCAGCCAAATGTGCGCGGCATCCGACATTTTGGTGAATCTTGCGCTCATCATCGGCGGAGGGGCGTGATGCACGAGTATATTATCGAAGGCGGCTTTCCGCTCAAGGGCGCGATAACGGCAAGCGGCAACAAGAACGCTGCGCTGCCGTGCATTGCGGCCGCATTGTTGACCGACGAGCCGGTTATCCTGCACAACATTCCTGCCATCGAAGATACGGCGGTTATGCTCGACATTTTGCGTTCATTCGGCGTCGAAACCGAAAAAATCGCCCCGCATAGCTGGAAGATAACGGCGCACGAGGTGCGGGGAGTTTGCATTCCGGCCGAACTTTCAAAAAAGATTCGCGCGTCCATTTTGTTTGCCGGCCCAATGGTTGCCCGCTGCGGAAAGGCGGAAATGCTTCCGCCCGGCGGCGATGTTATCGGGCGCAGGCGGCTTGATACGCATTTTCTTGCATTGACGCAGCTCGGCGCGCGGGTGCAAACGAACGGGCATTTTACGTTTACGGCGAATAAGTTGATCGGAACGGACATTTTCCTCGATGAAGCGTCCGTGACGGCGACGGAAAATGCGCTGATGGCCGCAGCGCTTGCTGAAGGCGAAACGGTTATAACGAATGCTGCCGGCGAACCGCACGTTCAGGATTTATGCGCGATGCTCAACAGCATGGGCGCAGAGATTTCCGGCGCGGGCAGCAATCTGCTGAAGATCAAAGGCGTTGCCAAGCTGCACGGCTGCGAGTTTACTATCGGGCCGGACTATATGGAAGTCGGTTCATATATCGGGCTTGCGGCGGTTACACGGAGCAGCATCCGCATCGGCGGCATCGGCGCGCTCGATCTGCGGCCGCTTAAAGTCGGATTCGGCAAGCTCGGCATTAGTTGGTTTGACGAAGAGGATGCCATCGTCGTCCCTGAAATTCAAACGATGCAAACCACTACCGATGTCGGAACCAAAATCGCAAAAATCGACGATGCGCCGTGGCCGGGCTTTCCGCCGGACTTAACGAGCATTATGACGGTCGTCGCGACGCAGATTAAAGGAACAACGCTCATTTTTGAAAAGATGTTTGAATCGCGGATGTTTTTTGTCGACAAGCTGATAAATATGGGCGCGCAAATTACCCTGTGCGATCCGCACCGAGCCGTCGTCAGCGGCCCGTCGGTGTTGCACGGCGACCATTTGGTGTCGCCCGACGTGAGGGCGGGAATGGCGATGGTGCTTGCGGCGATGGCCGCCCACGGTGAAAGCCGCATTAGCAATGTCTACCAGATTGAGCGCGGCTACGAAGGACTCGTGGAACGGCTGCAAGCCTTAGGCGCGCGCATCCGGGAAGTCGACGTGTAAAGGCCGCGCCCCCGGTAATAAGGGAAGCCGCCGCCGTTTTACCCGCTTACGCGTCATTGAGGATGCGGATTTGACAGGATTGCATAACGGCGAGCGCGCGGCGGTGCTGCTCGGGAGTTGTGCCGGCGGAGCAGGACGCGTCCACGCAAATAGCAGTTTCCGGCAGCACGGCTTTGAGCAGCAAGGCATTTGAAATAACGCAAATGTCCGTGCATAAACCGATGAGCGTTATGGAGCGGAGCGGGGATGGTTCATTCATTTTTTTGAGCGATTCGGCCAGCGCAAGCGAAGCGAACGTATTTTTTTCATATACGGCGCCTCTTGCAAGCGCTTGAATCGGAGCGGCAAGTTCCCAGCCGTGCGTATTTTTGATGCAATGCGCTACCGGCAGCATCTTCCCTTCCTGCGTTTGCAAATAGGTTTCGTCATGGGTGTCCTGCGTGTAGAAGACGCTGCCGCCAAAGCGCGCAATCTTTTGCGCGGCATTCTGCACAATCGCCTCAGCTTCTTTGGTGCCGAGCGTCCCGCTTATAAAGTCGTTTTGCATATCGATTACAACTAAAATGTCGCGCACGGCGTCCGTCAACTTGCACACCGGATGGTAATCACCTGCGCGCTGCCGGTTATTTTCAGCTTTTCGCCCGGCGCCGCTGCAATGAGCTGTTCAGAAACCAGCGGAACCGTTTGCCCGTCGGTCAAAGAGGCGATGGAGCCGCTGCCGTCCAGCACGAATAAAAGCTGCCATGCGGCGCTTCCCGTTCCCTCCGGCACGGCGAACACGGTTTCGCCTTGACACACGCGCCGCCCCAGCGAAAAGTACGGACAGGTAAACGCTCCCGAAAACGGCTGTTCAATGTGCGGAGAGCCGTCCTTCAACGCGCTGAGCGCTTTTTCGACATGGAGCTCCCGCGGGCGCCCCCAATCGTAGAGCCGGTAGGTGATGTCGGAAGATTGCTGCACTTCAAGAATCCGGAGGCCGCCGCCGATTGCGTGCACCGTTCCGGCCGGGATAAAAACAAAGTCGCCTTTTTTCACCGGAACGGAATTGAGAAAGCCGTCAAGCCGGTTTTCCCGAACAGCGCAGGCAAGCTGATCCCGATTAGCGGGCTCCTTCAATCCGCATACGAGCGACGCGCCTTCGTCCGCGTCAAGAATGTACCAGCATTCCGTTTTGCCCACGCTCCCCGCACCCTCAAGGCGGATTGCCGCTTCATCATCGGGATGCAGCTGCACGCTCAGCGTCGCATCCGCTTGAATCACCTTTACCAGCAGCGGAAAGTCTCCGTGCACGGCCGTCGCAAAATCCGCTTGGGCCGCATTCTGATGCGTTGAGGCAATCCAGCGTTCGTAGCCCCAAATCTTTTTCAATTCAAGGGGAGCAAGATTCAACATTCAGCGCTCCCACAACTGTTCCGGGTAATAGCGGCTTTTGATCTTTCCGGCAATTTCCGCCTTCACGATTTCCCGGTCTTCCGGATACGTCATGCCGAACCAGCTTTCTTTTGATGTAAAAAACTTGATTGCGCCCTTCCCGTCTTTGACGATATTTCCCGCCGCAACGGGCAACAGCGCCTCCGCCTTCGGGTGGGCGGCATTTTCCGCAATAAAATGCTGCCAATATTCGTTGAACGTTTCAAAGGCCTGCAAGCTAAAGCCGAAGAAATTCATGCTGACCCATTCCCTACCCGTCAGCGGCGCCTTCTTCCCGTCAATCTCGCTGACGATCTCATCGCCTTCGTAATAGATTTTCAGGTTTTCTTCGATCGAATTCAATTCATCGTCTTTGACCGTACAAATTCCCCGCGAAACGGAACCGCTTTTACTCATCGTGTTGCCAAGCACGTAGCCGACCATCGCGTGCTCCGTGCTGCTTGGGGTAATCGAGGACAGATATTTGCCGAGCACTGCAAATGCATCGCGCCCGTAGTAATCGTCGGAATTGATGACGGCAAAAGGTGCGTCCAGCGCCTTCTGTGCGCACAGTACCGCGTGTGCGGTGCCCCACGGCTTTGTGCGCGCCGACGCAAGCGCCTGTTGTTGGGCGGTCAGCAGCATTTCCTGCGACTGAAAAACGTATTGCGCGTCAAAGTTCCGCGCAACCCGATCAAACAGCCGCTCCCGGAAATCCTGCTCAATGTCTTTTCGGATTATATAGACTACATTCCTAAAACCGCATTGCTGCGCATCGTACGTTGCATAGTCTAACAGGCATTCGCCGTGCAGACCGATTCCGTCAATCTGTTTTACGCCGCCGTAGCGGCTTCCCATGCCGGCGGCAAGTACTAAAAGTGTCGGTTTCATATAATCCTCGTTATTAACGGAGCGCGTATCACTGAGCGGCAATCGCATCAAGCGCAACGATAATCATGTCTTTGAAGGTTTTTTGACGCTCTTCGGCGGATGTCTGCGCGCCGGTAAGAATGTGATCGCTTACGGTGAGTATCGCAAGCACGTTCCGGTTGAACTTTGCGCCGAGCGTATACAATTCCGCCGCTTCCATTTCAACGCCGAATACGCCGTATTCCGCCCACTTCTTCCAGTTTGCGTTGTCATCGTAAAAGAGATCGCTTGAAGCGACCGGCCCCACGACCGCATTGACGCCCGCCGCAGCCGACGCATTGTATGCCGCCTGCAAAAGCTTAAATGTTGCCGACGGCGCAAAATGCAGCGAACCGAACCGCTGGGAAAGCAAAGACGAATCGCTGCATGCGGCGTTTGCTAAAATCGTGTCGCGGACATTAATTTCTTTCCGGATAGCCCCGCAAGTTCCAACACGGATTGCGGTTTGCACATTGTAAAACTTAAAAAGTTCCGTAGCGTAGATGGAAAGAGACGGCTGCCCCATTCCCGTTCCCTGCACGGAAACCTTTTTTCCTTTATACGTGCCGGTAAAACCGTACATTCCACGCACTTCATTGTAGCAGACCGGATTTTCCAAAAATGTTTCCGCAATAAACTTTGCCCGCAGCGGATCGCCCGGCAATAAAACGGAAGGCGCAATGGCGCCTTCTTGTGCATTAATATGTGTACTCATGGGCAGGATTATAGCACAGCGGATTCAATTACGCTATAAAAATTGCGGAATCGCAGTGCGTATTTCCTTCTATAAAAAAAGAATGCCGAATGCGGCTCCGGTCAGAATCAAAAGAATCGGGTGGACTTTGAACCGTCGAAGCATACCGATTCCCAAAAGATAAAACGACATGCTCGGCCAATTAAACAGCGTTTGCCATGCCGACAGTCTGCAAAGATCGGAAAACGCCGTTTGCCGATTCAAAAGGGCAAGCGTAAATACGTTCAGCGCGGCAACAAGGATGAGTCCGGTTGCGGCCGGACGGAGACACGAAAAAGCCGCCTGCATTATTTGATTCTGCCGGAATTTCCGCAACGCCTGCACAATCAGCAGGATGCAAATGATCGACGGCAGCACCTGCCCGACTGTTGCGACAATTCCGCCCGTAACGCCGTACAAGGAATAGCCGACGTAGGTTGCCATGTTGATGCCGACCGGGCCGGGCGTCGATTCGGAAATGGCGACCATATTATAAAACTGTTCGGGAGAAATGAGGCCGCGCGCAACAACCGTTTGCTGCAAAAGCGTAATGGCGACCAATCCGCCGCCGACTGCAAATAATCCGACGTAAAAGAAGATTCCGAAAAGTTCAAAAAGCGATACGTCAGGCATTTTCGTGCGGAGCTCCGGCGTTCTGTCCGGCATTGCCGGCATCTGCATCATTCGTTGGCAGCTTGCCGTCTTGCAGTGCAGCCGGAGCCGCTGCTTTTACGCCGCGCCGCGTCCGAATGAAATGCAGGCAGATTCCCAGCGATGCCGCAGCAAGAATAATATAATAGGAAGGAATTTTTAGAAAATACACGAGTGCGAACGACGCGAGCATGATGCAAAACAAAACGGCCGTTCCAGCTGTCTTTTTGGCGAAATTTACCGTCACGTCAGTTAAAAGCGCTGCAACGGCGACATTGATGCCTTTCAGCGCTTTTTGCATGTAAATGTTGTGGTCAACGGAATCAATCAGTCCCGCCAGCGCCATGATAATGATGACCGACGGAGTTGCAATACCGAGCGTGCCGACAATCCCCCCGATGATGCCGGCGCGTTTATAGCCGACGAATGTCGAAACATTTACGGCAATAATTCCCGGCGTCGACTGCCCGATCGCGTAATAATCGATGAGTTCGTCTTCCGTCATCCAGTTCCGTTTTTCAATCAAATCCCGTTTCATCAGCGGCATCATCGCAATCCCGCCGCCGAACGTAAAAAGACCGATCCGGAAGAATTGCATATAGATTTCCGCCAATGTTTTAAACGTCTGTTTTTGCATACGGGCGAGTGTACCAGCAAGCCGCCGACGTGTAAACGGCGATCCGCATACATGAGGCGGTAGGCCGGCTACCGGATTTGCGGTCAGGAGCGGTTTTAGCGGCAACGAAAGTCGGGTGCGTCTTGCGGAGTCTTTTTCGATAGGCGGAAATGTGCCGGAAGAGGGGATGCGGTGTGTTCCGGTCTGCAGGAGGCGCGCATCGCAGTTCGGCGCGGCGGTAGGACGATAAAAAAGCGGCCGTCTCCGAAACAATCCCGTTCGGAAGACGGCCGCCGTTCGTGCCGGAAAAGCCCGCTTAGCGGACTATATCATTTTCCTTCAACCATTTTGACCACGGAGTTTTAAAATTATCCCCGTGGTTTTGCTGCACATACTCGTAGAAGAGCTTTACCATGCGCGCTTTGTCCGCATAGTAATCCGCCTTCCAGTCATTCGGCTTCGGATTCGGCATAATGTACGCCGTGTACGCGCCGCCGATCATGTGTTGACGCTGCAGAATGTCCGTAAACGGAACATCGGGATTTTTCAGCATATCGGTCATAATCATATACGCCGTCGTGCGCCCCTTGCCAGCCTGACAATGGAAGTGGAGCCATGCATTTTCCGGAAGCGTTTTGAAAAATGCCATGAATTGATCGATATATTCCGGAGCCGGCCAAAGATGATCCAGCGCCGTGATACGGACGTATTCCATTCCGTGCTTTTTCGCCAAATCTTCTTCCGTCATTACGTCGGTTACTTTGATGGTGCGCGGATTTTCCGCCGTTTTTTCCGCAGAAATGTCGGCAATCAAAACATCCTTTTTCAGATGCGCCTTTAGCTGCTTCTTTTCTTCCTTAATAATGTCCGCATCTTTCTTTCCGATATTGCCCCAGTTGTGGTAGCCGTACCAACTAACCGCGTGCCCGTTGAAAAAGCCGTGCGTTTCTTGCCGAATGTCGATATCGTAAATCGGGCCTTGCGCATATTTTTTGAGCTCCGCAGCCAGCGCTTCGAATTCCCCAACGGAGCACTGGCCGCTGCCGGAAATATTGAGCGTGTCCAATCCTTTCCGGCTCGGTTCGTAATTCGGATCCAGCTGTCCGCGGTACTTTTCATCAACTTGCTTATACGGAGACAGAGAGGTGCGGAAGTTACGCGGCAATTCCGACCTGTCGGCAATGTCGACCTTCCAGAAAAAACCGCTGTAATCCGGCGTGTAGCTTTCATAGTCGTGCTGCTTCGTCCACTTGCTGTACGGAATGTCAAGCTTCGGATGCGCTTTGACATAATCGTAGAAATGTTTGGTGAACCGGTAGCGTTCAATGTAAACCTTGCGTCCCCAATTTTTCTTTCTCGGCGGAATGTCGCTTAAATCCACTACGCCGATGAGCGCCTGCCGCTCGACAATATCGTTGAAGCTCACCTTTGACGCATTTTTGAGAATATCATGCATGATCATAAAGATGGTCGTGCGTCCGATACCCGCATGGCAGTGATAGTGGAGCCACGCGTCTTGCGGCAGCGACTTGTAGTACGTCAAAAAATTGTCGACATCGCTGTCATCCGGCGGAAAGTAATCCGAAAGCGGCACGCGGAAATAGTGGGCCCCGTACTCGGTAACCAGCTGCTCTTCGTTGCGCACCCGGTCGACGGTTATCTGAATCGGCGTGAGCAGATTTTTTGTCTTGTCGTCGAATTGATAAACGGAAACTGGAGAATCCGCCTTCGCCTTCTTGAGCTGATCGGTTTCAACGTGATTGATAATGTATGCGGAACGGCCGTCGTTGCCCCAGTTGTGCTCTGTAAACCAGCTGACAGCGGTTCCGTTGAGGTAGCCGTGCGATTCGCCGCGCAAATCGATGACATAAAACTTATCCGGACTCACCGGCACAGTCGCCAGCACCTTTTTGAATTCCAATTCCGAAAAAATGCTGCTGCCGGAAAGCTTGAGCTTGTCCATTCCTTCGCGGGTCGGAGAAACGCCGCTTTTGCCGATACTCTTGAACGCATCCGTTCCCATGCGGAAATTGCGCGGCAGCTGATCTTTATCAACCCGATCGATTTTCAGTGCCGGTACCGGCGCGTCTTTTACGACTTCCGGCCCTTCCTTCGCCGCCGCAAAATGAACCGCCAGCAATCCGGTTAACAGCGCAGCCGTTAATTTTCTCTTGTTCATCATAACGAGCTCCTTCGTGTTAGGATGTAAAATTTAATGAGACGGTATGCAGCCGCAGAACAAGCGGAGGCGCCCATCAAGCCGACCATGCAAACCGTCACGCAATAATTTTATCGGGAAATAAAATGATGGGCAAGGGCGGCTATAATCCTTGCGCATTGCCTGCACGCCGCCGGATAAATGGCGCGGAGGAGTCGGCAGCGTGCCCGTTTTCGTGTGCGATGCGGCATTAGGAGGATTCTTCATTCGTGCGGAGGATTTAATTCCCATCGTTTTATGTCGGAGGCTTTTGATTGACCAGTCTACAGATTTTAAGTTCGCGAGCCTGTTTCATGTTATTGAAACCGCCGGATGACGGCATTGATGTGATCCTGAAATACGGCTATCGCTTGTGCTTTATTTCCGCGTATACAAGTGCACGAAGTTTCCGATTGCTGGAGTAAAAAACTTTATGTTATCTCGATTATTATAATGAGCAATTGCAGATTCGAACTGCAGACCCACGCCTTAAAAGGGCGTTGCTCTACCTACTGAGCTAATTGCCCGA
>CAUTZW010000066.1:0-14917 GCA_963543045.1 uncultured Treponema sp. | reverse complement strand
TCACGATGATAACCGCATCTTTTATGCTGCAAAAATACCCATCGTATTCCCGTTCCGTTTCAAGCACTTCAAGTGCATCTTCTAGGTCTTTATACCTTATGCGGGCAGTGTAGTGGTTTATCTTCTTAATTTAGGTAAACTGGGCAAAAATTGATTTCCGTGTCAATCAGCGTAGGAAAGGAGCACATATATATGGAAAGGGAACGCGTGTAGTGAGGGTACCTGCTTTCATGCAGTGTCGGCCCCGAGTCGTCAGCCATGGGTTTTCCTGCTAGCTGTACACGGTTCCCTCTGCTGCTGCGTATTGAGCGAAGCTTGCAGCCAGCTATGTCGGCTGCTTTTGCGCCAGCTCCTTATTCCTTCCGCACAGCGAGCTGCTCGGTCTGCTGGCGGTTCGTGCCAGGTGCCGCTGATGCTAGCTGGCGCATATTACCCTCGGATGCCCGTGCAAAAAAAAAAAAAGGGGGGGGGGGGGGGCATACAATTTTTTACACGACAGAAGTTTCCGGTGAGAAGAACACGCATACCGGCATACCCTTTTACGAATTCTCGCCTGCATGCTAGAACAGTCAAGCAGTATGCCTGCAAAGTATGCCGCAGAATTACACGCCCGGAGGCCCCGCAGACACGCCACTAATTTAGCACGCGAAACGAATGAGCCCACCGCACATACAATTTCTACGCAACAGAAGTTTCCGGCAAGAAAGATGCACACACCGGCACACCCTTTTACAGATTCCCGCCTGCAGGGGCAAGGTCGTGCACACCGCTGTGCTGGCGGAGCAGGCAGTAAGGAATGCAGCCCAAAATTGCCGACTAGACAGGTAGACGCACCTCCAGCAGCACACCACCGATTCAGTACATAATAACTACAGCCGCCATCTGGAGAATTACGCGGTCGAGAGCCTCGCAGACACACCGCTGGTTCGCGCGCAAAACAGGTGATTGCAGTCCACACACAATTTTTACACAGCAAAAGCTTCCGGCAAGAAAGACACGTACCCCGACACACTCTTTTACGGTTTCCTGCCTGCAGGGGCGGACGTCACACCGCTGTGCCGGCGTAATATGCTGCACAGAAACTCGGCCTAGAATCACTGGTTAAGCAGGTGCACGCGCCTCCAACGAGACGACCTCCTCCAGCGAAACACCGCCGGTTCGGCACGCAATAGCTACAGCCACCCTCCGCAAAGTTACACGCTCAGAATCTCGCAGCCATGTCGCTGATTCAGCACACGAAACAGGCGAGCCCACCCCACATACAATTTTACGCGGCAAAAGTTCCCGGCAAGAAGTACGCCTATACCGGCATGCCCTTTTACGGATTTTCCCCTGCATGGGCGGATGACAGGATGGTACGACGGCGTAGCATGCCGCAAGAAACTCGGCCTAGAATCACCGCTTAAGCAGGTGCACGTACCTCCAACGACACCATCTCCTCCAGCAGCATACCACCGATTCAGCGCGCAATAACCACAGCTGCGCCCTCCGAAGATTACGCGGCGGAACCCCCTCAGACACGCTACCAATTCAACGCACGAAACAGGCGGATGCATCCCTACATACAATTGTGCATGGTAGAAGTTTCCGGCAAGAAAGACACACATATCAGCGCATCCTTTTACGGATTTCCGCCTGCATAATCGAACGACAGAGCGGCGTGCCGGCGGGAGCAGGCCGCACGGAATGCAGCCCAAATTTTCTGGCTAGGCAGGTACACGTTTCCTCTGACACGCTCTCACCAGCGACACCTCACCGATTCAGCACGCGAAGCAAACGATCTCGCCCCGCATATAATTTCTACGCGACAGAAGTTTTCAGTAAGAAGGACACGTACCTGGCGTACTCGTTTACGGATTTCCACCTACATGCTCAAACGGCAGATCGGTGTACCGGACGAGGATGCCGAAAAGAACTCGGCTCAAAATTTCCGGCTAACAGGTGCACGTGCCTTCCGACACATCTTCCTCCAGCAATACGCCACCAATTCACCACGCGAAGCAGGTAATCGCATCCCACATACAATTTTTGCATGGTAGAAGTTTCAGGCAAGAAAGACACACATATCGGCGCATCCTTTTACGGATTTCCGCCTGCATAATCAAACGACAGAGCGACGTGCCGACAGAGCATGCTACAAAGGAACGCAGCAAGGACTTACCGGCTAACAGGTGCGCGCTCCTTCTGCCACGCCCTCACCAGCGACACACCACCGATTCAGAGTGCGAAGCAGACGATCGCACTCTACATACAACTTCTACGCTGTATAAGTTTCCAGCAAGAAGGACGCGCATACCGGCATACCCTTTTACGGATTCCCGCCTGCAGGGGCAAGGTCGTGCACACCACTGTACCGGGGCGTAGTATGCCACAAGGAACGAGATCGGGGGCCGCCCCACATATGCGCTACCGCTTCAGCACGTGAAACAGGAGAGCACATCCCACATACAATTTCTACGCGGCAAAAGTTTCTGGCAGGAAAGACGCGCACACCGGCGCATCCTTTTACAGATTTTCGCCCTGCATAATCGAACGGCAGCCGACGTACCGGCGTAGCGTGCCGCAAGGAACGCGGCCGAGAATTATCAGCTAGCAGTTGTTACACGCTCCCTCTGGCATGCGCTCCCCATCCAGCAGCACACCACCGCTTCAGCGTGCGAAGCAGACGATCGCACTCTACATACAATTTCTACGCAACAAAAGTTTCCGGCAAGAAGTATGTACATACCAGCGCATCCTTTTACAGATTTCCGCCTGCATGAGCGAACAGCGTACCGGCGTAGTATGCCGCAAAGAACGCGGCCGAGAATTGTCCGCTAGCAGCTGTTACACTTCCCTCTGGCATGTCCTCCCCATCCAGCAGCACATCACCGGTTCAGCACGAGTCTCCCCTCCGCAGAATTACGAGACCGGAGGTCGCCCCACATACGCGCTACCGATTCAGCGCACAAAACAGGCGGGCGCACTTCACATACAATTTCTACACGACAAAAGTTCCCGGCAAGAAGTACGCGCATACCGCGGCGCACCCTTTTACAGATTCCCGCCTGCATAATCGAACGACAGAGCGGCGTGCCGACGGAGCAGGCTGCAAGGAACGCCGCCGAGAATTGTCAGCTAGCAGTTGTTGCACGCTCCCTCTGGCATGCCTCCCCATCCAGCAGCACACCACCGCTTCGGCACGCAATAACGACAGCCGCCATCCGCATAGTTACACAGCCGGAGTCCGCGCAGACATACCACCGATTCAGCGCGCAAAACAAGCGAGCGCACTTCGCATACAACTTCTACGTGACAAAAGTTCCCAGCAAGAAGTACGCGCACACCGGCGTACTCTTTTACAGATTTCCGCCTGCATGATCGAACGGCGTACCGGCGGAGCAGGCCGCAAGGAACGCGGCCGAGAATCGCCGGTTAAGCTAGGTACACGCACCTCCACCAGCACACCACCAGTTCGGCACGCAATAACGACAGCCGCCATCTGCAGAGTTACACGGTCGGAGTCTCGCAGCCATGTCGCTGACTCAGCACGCACGACAGGCGAGCCCACTCCACATACAATTTCTACGCAGCAGAAGTTTCCAGCAAGAAGTGCACCTATACCGCGGCATACTCTTTTACGGATTCCGACCTGCAAGGGCAAGGTTGTGCACCGCGCAGTGCTGGCGGAGTAGGCCGCAAGGAACACTGCCGAGCATTGCTAGCTAAACAGGTGCGCGCTCATTCTGACACGTCTCTCACCAGCGCCCCGCCACCGATTCAGCGCGTGGTAAATGCAGCTACCACCGCAAAATTACATAACCGGAAATTGCCAGCAAAATAAGTGTACCCCGCAGATATTCCGCCGATTCAGCACACGAAACAGGCGAGCCCACCCCGCATACAATTTTTACGCGGCAAAGTTTCCAGCAAGAAAGACGCGCACACCGGCGTCCCCCTTTACGGCTTCCCGCCTGCAGGGGCAAGGTTGTGCAAACCGCTGTGCCGGCGTAGTATGCCATGAGGAACGCAGCTGGGAATTACCGGCTAACAGGTACGCACTTCCTCTGAGACGCACCTCCAACGACACGACCTCCTCCAGCAACACACCGCCGGTTCGGCACGCAATAACTACAGCCGCCATCCGCAGAGTTACACGGTCGGAATCCTCGCAGCCATATCGCTGATTCACTTCGCAAAACAGGCGAGTACACCTCACATACCATTTCTACGCGAAAAAAGTTTTCAGCAAGAAGTTCGCGCACACCGGTATACCCTTTTACGGATTCTCACCCGCCTACAGGGGCTGCCGTCACACCGGCGTGCCGGCGGAGCATCTAGCGTATCCTATCGCGTTCCACTGCTTCGTGCTGTTCGGCGAGCACCGCCATTACGGCGTCGACGGTGCGCTGTTTGGGATCGGGGTCGTCCGGCGGCAGGGCGGAAAGCGTTTTCCGGCGGAATTCTTTGCAGTCAATGACGGGACTGGCGGTCAAAATAACTCTATCTTTTTCAACAATGTCCGAAAGCATATTGTCGGGGGAGTTTTCATTTATTCGGAGGCAATTTCCGTTCACGCTCACAAGAATCATAATGTCAAACAGGCGGAGGTAGCTGTCGATTTCCCGTAAACCCTTTTTAGTTTCCGGTTGTCCCGGCCGGTAGCGGGTGCCGCTTGGGAAGACCAAAATAATTTGGCCGCGCCGCTTGCAGTCGTCCATGGCGTGCATTGCGGCAAGATTGATTTTCCGCGCTTTTTTCTCTTCTTCCGCTTTTTCCGATTCCGAAACGGCATCGCCGCCTTCAAGCCGGTCGAGGCTGCGGGTCGGGTAAATGACGACGCGCGTAAAGCCTTCCGCCCAAATGCGAACCATCGGACTCGCTTCATTCAGTTTCATTCCGGCGACGGCGACAATTTTATCCGCAAAGTCCCGCGCCCACGCCTCGCCATGCCGCTCCAGCAGGTAGAGAATGGCCGGCAGATCGAGATTGGTGTAATGCTCCATGAGGATGAGGCCGCGCTTTCCCGCCTGCACCGCATCGTAGAAAGCCCTAAAATGTTCCGGCTGCCCCAAACCGGAACCCGGCAAAAAATTATCGGAAAGAATGATGTCCATATACTTGCGGAGCGCAGGATTTGCCTCTTGATAGACATTTGTGCCGTCAATTTTTGCAGGCGCATGGGATATGCCGAGCATTTCTTTAAAATATTTTCCGTACACTTCCGTCAACTGCTGTCCCATAACGTCCTCTAAAAATGAAATCAGAAGCCGCTGAAAATCCCGCTGGGCGGCGGCACGGCTTCCGGTAAGATGGCGTTATTCTATAGGCAGAAAATTGGACTGTCAATTATCGATACAATAATATAGAATAAACTTATGGAAATACGGCATCTGATTTTTGATTTGGATAACACGCTCTATCCGTGCACGTCGGCGATGGATGAAGGCATAACGCAGCGGATGCTCCAGTGCGTTGCGGATTTTTTTGGCGTAACGCTCGCGGAGGCGGTTTCGATACGGGCACAAAACATCGCGCACTTTTCAACCACACTCGAATGGCTGCGTTCGGAAGGACTGACCGACGTTGAAGGCTTCTTTGCAGCCGTGCATCCGGAAAATGAAGCGGATGAACTGCCATACGATCCGAATCTGCGCGCATTCCTCCTGTCACTTCCGTTGCCGAAAACGGTTTTTACCAATGCCCCGCGCGAACATGCGGAACGGGTGCTCGGCAAACTGAATGTGTGGGATTTGTTTGAAAACGTCATCGACATCCGCGACAGCGCGCTGAAAGGCAAGCCGTATCCGGAGGCGTTCTACCATGCGTTGGAACGCTGCGGCGGCGCCATTACCGATACAGTCTTTTTCGATGACATGCAAAAATATACGGACGGCTTTGAAGCAATCGGCGGCACTGCGGTGCTTGTCGGCAACAAGAATGGAAAACCGCTCCATAAGAACGCGGCCGCCGTGCTTAAACAAAGCGCCGCACCCAGCGGCAGAACTTTGCGCATAAATTCGATTTATGATGCGCCTGCCCTCTTGCACAGCTTGAAGGGTTTATAGTAGAATGCGCCCATCTACGGGGATATAGCTCATCTGGTAGAGCGGCTGGTTCGCAATCAGCAGGTGGTCGGTTCGAGTCCGATTATCTCCACACTAAAATGTGCTTTGTCATAACCCTCCTTCCTTACCAAACACCTCGTTGCAGGTGTTTGGTATTTTTTTTGACCGTTTCCATTCATCGGGAAAAAGAGTTCTCGTCCGGTGCGGCATGTCTTTTCGTAATTCGTTTTCAGACTGTTGTGCAAATGCGGAGCTTTTCATCGTCCCGCTACACCGAAAGGGGGCAATCCTTATGCAGCGGAGCATCTGAAAGCGGCTATCGTTTCGCATCCCCCCGATTATTCCCCGCATGATTATTGACTAAAAACTTCATTTTATTTATTATGCCGACCATAACTTGCGCGACTAGCTCAGTTGGTTAGAGTACAAGCATGACACGCTTGGGGTCTCTGGTTCGATTCCAGAGTTGCGCATATCCCTTCCGAAATACTTAATCTTATCTATCGGTTCCCTTTAATATTTTCCCGACTATACAAGCGGCTTCCCGTTTCAAGATTCCGCAGCCGATAGCGCCTCTTCTTCCGACAAATACGCGCACGCTCCGGCAGCAAGGTTTTTGTTCAGCCAAAGCGAACCGATCCGTGTCCGCCGCAGATACAAAACCCCATTCCCTAAGGCCGAAAAAATCCGCTTCACTTCATGGAAGCGCCCTTCGGTGAGGGTAACCGAACAGGCCGCACACACCGTTCCGTCGTACTGTGCATCGGCTTCCCACGCAAGTCCGACGCCGCTCACAGCGCACGCGCACGCTTTCTTGTCCGCAGGCAGCAAAATGCCCGCCGCACATGCCGCACGATACGCCTCCCGTTCCCCCGCGGCCGGATATTTTTCGAGATACACCAAATACGTCTTTGCAACGGCGCTTTCGGGATTCGCAATATAATGCGAAAAACTGCCGTTCGTCGTCAAAAGGAGCAGCCCCTCCGCATCCGCATCAAGGCGTCCGACCGTATGCATCCGCGCCATCTCGTCCGGCGTCAGTTCCAAGGGCTCCAGCAGCTCATACACTGTCCGCCGCCGATCGGAAGTCCGCGAGCACACCGCACCGCGCGGCTTATACATCATCACGTACCGCTGCCGCACCGTCGGCACCCGTTGCCCGCACACCGTTACCGTATCCCGCTCGGAATCGATATGCAGCTTCGGCCCCGCCGCCGCGCCGTTCACCCGCACCTCATGCGCGCGCATAAAACTGCGCACAGAGCGCATACTGCAAACTCCCTGCATCGCAAGGAAGCGGTCTAGTCCCATTTTCAAAACATCCCGATCAGCCATCTTTTTTAGGGCGCAAACCGATCGCGTAAAGGGCTTTCCGCTGCAACTGCCGCATTCGCGGCACTTTCCGCTACAATCCCGCGCAGGCCGGTTCGTCCGTGCCTCATTTTGCCTTCCGCTGCGTTAGCCAACCGAGCGCATCCGCTCACCCGTTAGCGTCTCCGTGCGGAGTATTTATTGTAATTCGTTGTATAATAATATTTTATAAAACCTACCGCAAGCCCCGTTGCGCAATAATTCGTTATTGTGTACAATAACGGCATGAACGTGCAGATAAAAAGTATCGTAAAAACTTTCGCGCAACAGACAACAGACAACAGACAACAGACAACAGACAACAGACAACAGACAACAGATTGCATTCTTTCTAAAACTATTTTCTTGCAGAGGAATCGTCGGAGGCTGTGTAGCGGACGGGCACGCCTCGCGTTTGCCGCACATGCCCGCCGGAAGCCGGAATAAAATCCGCCGGACAAAATGCCGCAGAAAGCGGCAGGGCGGAAAGACAAGCGGCAAGTTCCGCAGCAATTCGGGAGTGAGCGGATGATACGAAAAAGAGGATTTTTAATCGGAGCGGCATTCTTGCTTGTTGCCTGCGCATCGAATAATAAACGGGCGGCCATGACCGCAGCCTGCATCGATACGCTTGCATATGCAGACGCGCACAATTCTCTGGCGGAAGACGCTCCGTCCGGGCGCTTTTGCGCCCCGAAAATATACTACCTTTCCACAACGGTGATTTATCGCCGCGCCGATGCGAATCAAAGCGGCACGCACGTCGTCATCACTCCTTCCGGAAAACTGCAAAAAGCCGAAGGAGCCAAAACCGCGCAACTCGTCATCCGCAAAGATTCTTCCGGAAAGCTGCTCGGCCGGCCTGAAAAACAAAACGGCAAATATCTTCTGAAAACCGGTTTTAGCAATCTCATCCTCGAATTTGAAGAAGGAGAAAACGGGTTCTTCTATTTAATTACGCCGTCCGTCACCTATTGCGGCTACAATTATTTACGGGATTCCGCAGCGCCCTGCACCCTGCAGTACCGGGAAGACGAAAGCCAAACCGCCGCACGCACCGGAAACTGAAAGCGCCGTCGCTTTTTTAATCGGGCGTTCCGGCAGCGCGCTGCCGTCGGGCTATCCGCTGCAACTGCCGCATTCGCGGCACTTTCCGCTGCTATCCCTAACGCAAAGATACTCCCCGCCGGTTATTATGCCGGACGGGATGCCCTTAAAACCGCTCCTTCGTTCAAACCCATCCTTCGGCCCCGCCGCGAGAGGATGCGCCTATGTCCGGAAAAGCATTCGGAGAAAGAGTCTGCAACGCGCCCGCCCGGCAGCGGCCGTGTTCGCCGAAGCGGTATCCGGACAGCTGCCGTTGCACCGAGCGCAGGAGAAGGCCGCTCAACGGGAACGCGCTCCCTCTGCCGATAAAAACCGCGTCAGGTGCCTGCGCCGCCTGCTGCAGCCAGACAAAAATCGTGCGATCCGGCCAACAAGATGCAGCTTTGATGCAAAAGGCAAGCAAACAGTTCCGCATATCCGGTAATTCGTGCGGCGCCATCATCGAATGCACGCCCGAAGAGCGATCTGGCTTCGGCAACGCACGCGCCCGGCAGCAGCCGTGCGCGGCGAAGCGGTATCCGGACAACAATGTCGCATCGCTTTGATGCAAAAGGCAGGCAAACGGTTCCGCATATCCGGTAATTCGTGCGGCGCCATCATCGAATGCACGCCCGAAGAGCGATCTGGCTTCGGCAACGCACGCGCCCGGCAGCAGCCGTGCGCGGCGAAGCGGTATCCGGACAACAATGTCGCATCGCTTTGATGCAAAAGGCAGGCAAACGGTTCCGCATATCCGGTAATTCGTGCGGCGCCATCATCGAATGCACGCCCGAAGACCGGACGGGCTTCGGCAAGATACTCGCTCGGCAGCGGTCGTGCTCGCCGAATCGGTATCCGAGAAACTTGACGCGGAAATCGCTCAAGACGTTTTATCAACCGGCACGGGAAAAGAAATCGAATTGGGGATCGGCTTTGCGGCAACAAGCATGAGCGAAAGCCAAAACAGCGGAGCCCGCCGCGCCCGCGCTTGCATACGGGCGAACGGCACGGCGTTTTCAGTCTATTTATTTTTGCAGTTCGGAAAGCAGCCAGTCTTTGAGTTTGGCGTAATCGTTTTCGATCGGAATTGCGCGATCCGGCAGGTTCATAACGGCGGCAAGGCGTTCCGGCACGGCCGGGTCTCTGCCGCATGCATCTTGTACGATCTGCCCGAATTTCGCCGGGTGCGCTGTTTCGAGAATGATGCCGACCGCATTTTTTCCGATAACGCGGTTTGCCCATTCCGGAAGATTCGGCGTCAAGCCCGGTTTTGCGTAATCGTTTTTGTTTCCGGCCGCAAGATGCGTCAGCGCGCCGCTTCTCATGTCGTCCCACGCTTTCCACGCAACCGCGCCGTGCGGATCCAATATGTAGCCGGTGCGTTCGCGGCAATCTTTTATCGATTCCAAAATGCCGTCATTATCCAGCCAATACGAAGCGAAGAGCGAGCGCACTTGTTCAAGCGTATACATCGCATTGATCCGTTCAAAATTGCTCGGCGCCCCGACATCCATCGCATTTGCATAGGTTTCGACGGACGGACGCGCGTTATACTTTCCCGTAACAATCCAGTCGGGCACCGTATGATTCGTATTCGTTGCAGCCGTAAAGCCCGTAATCGGCGCGCCCTGCTCGCGGGCAATCAGGCCGGACGTCAAATTGCCGAAGTTCCCGGACGGCACAATGACGATGATTGCAGGATCGGTGAGCTTATTGTACAGCGGCGCGCGGTTTCTGACCGCCAGAGCCGCGTACATATAATAGAAGCTTTGCGGTAAAAGCCGCGATATGTTGATCGAATTCGCCGAAGACAGCCGCAGCGTCTTACGCAATTCGGCATCGGTGAAAGCGGTTTTTACGAGCTTTTGGCAGTCGTCGAACGTTCCCCGCACTTTGAGCGCGCGGACATTGCCGGTAAAGGTCGAAAGCTGCTTTTCCTGCAGCGGACTAATTTTCCCGTCGGGATACAAAATGGTAACGTCGAGCCCTTCGACTCCGTGAAAGGCGCTGCCGACGGCGCTGCCCGTGTCTCCGGACGTCGCAACCAGAATGTGCAGCGTTCCGTTTTCCGTTCGATTGAAATACGACATGGTGCGCGCCATAAAACGCGCGCCGAAGTCCTTGAATGCGCACGTCGGCCCGTGAAAGAGCTCCAGCGAATACGATATGTTGTCAAGCGGCACCAGCTTCGGGGCGAACGGATAGGCATCCTGAATAATTTCCATGAGGTCGTCACCGGGAATTTCCCCTTCGACATAGGGTTTGGCCATATGAAAGGCAATATCACGGAACGACGGCTCGGGGTTTTTATTCAAAAAGCCGGGCTCAAGTTTGACAAATTCGACCGGCATATATAGACCGCCCGTCAGCGGATTCATCCCGTTCATCACGGCTGTTCGGAAATCCGCCTGCACGCTGCTGTCTCTCGTATCCGTGTAAATCATTGTATTCTCCTTACATATTGAAAATTATTTCTTCCGCCGCGCGCGCGGCAAGCCGTTCGCGGCACTTTTGATCCGCCGCCTGTTTCGATTTATCCGTTACGGTTTCATCGAGCGCGATCCGGCACAGCTCCGATCCGTCGCTCATTCCGATGCACGTTATTTCCGCCGTCAGATGGACGGTCGTTAAGCCGTCGCTCACCGTCGGCGGTTCGGCATATTTAAACGTAGCGGCCACCATGAACTTGTAAGCGGCCCCGACGATATCATACGTGGCTTTATACAGCTCGGAAAGCGGTTTGGCGCAGTACGACGGATCGCTGATCGGCGCGTTGCCGACATTCACGCCCGAATTGCGCAAATGCTGGAGCAGCTTAAACGAATTCGCTGTCGGCATCTGCTTGTCGTCAAAATCGAACGCGTAGAGCATTCCCTGCACGGATGCCAGTTTGGATTTCACCTTGTACGGAAGTTCGACGCTTGCATCATACGCCAACTGAACGATTGCGGGAGAGGAATTTACCGGAGTCGGAAAGACTGTCACCATGCCGCTGACGGCAAAATCCGGCGTCTCCGGTAGAAAAGCCGCCCGACCGTTTTCATCCGTTGTTATTTGCACCGTGTCGTATGAAACCACATCGGCGGAACGGGCTGCCGGCCACGAAAATGTTAAATCAAGACCGGCGATCGCGCCGCTGCCGTTTTCCGCAGTAACCGTAAAGGGAGCGGCGAAGTCTTTTCCCGCCACCGTAGTCTTCGGAGTCGCCCCGGGCTTGAGCGTCAAGTCGCTTAGCAACTGACGGAACTCTTGTTCCTGCCGATTGACAACATCCTGTACGGCAAGCGTTTTCGCATCTTTTTTGGTAACTTTTCCTTCGGCATTTTTATCGGGCTGCTCCGGATTAGAGAGCGGGAGGTCTTGTGGTTCTGCTATTGAGGAATCGGTATTTTTAATTGGTTTTTCTATCGTTGCGCATGACAATAAAGCAGCCGAGCTTGCAACAATGACTGCCGCTTGTATCCATCGTTTCACCATCACATCGTGGCAGCGCCTGCCGGCACTGCCGTGCCTCCATAAAAGAATAAAACACGCGCAGTGTAAAGATTTTTCATATATTGTGCAATATAGGCATTTTAACTCCGGTAAACGTACAATTACCGCGCGCTTATGAACTTTTTGGGCTCTGTTGCACTGAGGGCGGCGGACGGTCGGCTGCTAGCCTGCTATTTTCCGTAAGACGGTTCCCTCTGCTTTCGCCTTTCCCTCCTCTCTATTTGGATTGCATTGTCCCAATCCGGAAGGACATTCGGGTATCGAGAGATCGGATTCCGCGCAAGACGCTCGCTGCTCGGTTAGTTATTCGCGATGAACCAATCTGCCTGCACGTGCATGTACAGTGCATTTGCTTTGTAGGTATCAACCTCTCCTGCCGGAACTTTTATCTTGCCTGCCGTTAAAGCGGTGCAGTTGGAAAATGCAGAGTTAAATTGACCGGCATTATAATTGCACTTGAGCGTTACTTTAGTGATCTTGGAGCAGTTGTAAAAGCAGGCGCTCAGAATCTTAACTCTTGCCGGTATCGTCGGAACCTGCGTAAGATTTGCACAATCGTAAAAACAGTCGTCCATACTCTCATAACGTCAGCGGGGAGCATCGGAGGAGCCTGCATAAGACTCGTGCAGCCGCAAAAACAGGAATTCATATTTTTATCGCCTGATATTGCTGAAGCGTGAGTAATGCCCGTACGGTCCCTAAAACAAGCCAGCAGAGATGTAACGCCGGCAGGGATGGCCAGAGCCTGCGCAAGAAGCTTACAACCGGAAAACAGATCCACATCTGTATAATACCATTCTCCAGTACCGGCGACTGCGTAAGATTTTTACAACCAAAAAGCAGTCATTCATATACTTAACGCTGCCCGGTATTCTCGAAGGCGACTCTGTGAGGTTTTTTGTAGTCTTTAAAAGTGGAGAACATCTCCGTAACTCCCGTTCGGTATAGGCGAGGCCTTCACAAGGGTTTTGCATTTATAAAAGCAAAAGCTCATATCCATAAGCCCCGGTATGGTTCCGCCGAATTTAAGCACAACCTTTTTGAGGGGTTGTCTTTCAGTATTTTGCCGAGCGGACTTTGGATCCGATGCTCTGCCGCTAAGTTGTTTGCCGGAAAACCGGTTACTTCGATGTAATGTATGCCGGAAGACGGCGGGCGCTTTTGCAAATATGATTGCAGCTCCGAAAATGCGACTTTTTTATAACGGCCAAAACTGACGCTCACCGTTGTTGCCGCAGTGATTTTTACACTCACCGTTTCCTCGCCCGTATCGATGACGGATTGAAGCGCACCCTTTGAAACCGTCCACGTATCTACATGGTAGTCGACATGCGGCTTTGCCGTAAATACGACAGTCTTTCCGCACTCCACCGCACCGCCGATAAAAGGTGCGCTGTCAAGCGCGGCAGTCAACGTGCCGTTTGCGCTGAACATCACTGAAAACGTCTTTATCTTCCATTTTGCGTGTAGCGCGGTGTGCGCCGTTACTGTGTTTCCCGTAAAATCCCAGCAGGCGTCTCCGCTTTCGGTGTACACCCTTCAAACGTGTGCCCTGCTTTTGCGGCTTACATGGACGGTTCGCTTACCCTGTCGCCGTGTAAAACGGTCTGCGAAGCCGGTGCGGGCGAGCCCCGAACGGGCGTTCCGACACGCACATATATTCCTTATATACGATCCACGGAAATCAATTTTTGCCAAGGACGGTTAATAAATCGTATGGGTTCATAAGAGCTCGGAACATAATGCCATTTAAAGGCAGCTTTGACCTTGTTTCCCGCATGTATATACGGATGAGGTTGAGCGCCGTCTTGTGCAGCATGTTCAAATTCTGTTGTATGGTTTTACTCTGGATTCTGCATCTATCCTCATCAAAGTGCACATCCAAAAGCCAATGCATCGTTTCCACCGACCATTCCGTTCTCGTATGGTGAAGCAGTTCCTCTGCTGTCAACCTCTTACTTGAAATATAATAATGCCATTCATCCGTCACGCCTTTACTCGTCTCAAATCGCGTATGCACCGCACCAATACATTTAAGAACCTGTTTAATATCTAGTACCATGCTATAATACAAGTATGAGAAAGCAATATCCCAGCGATATAACGCGCGAACAATTTGAAGAAATCCGCCCCTTATTAGAAAGCGGACGGAAAAAGACCGCGCCGAGAAAAGTAGACCTATATGAAGTATTTTGTGCCATACTGTATCTGCTCAAAAGCGGCTGCCAGTGGCGTATGCTGCCGGAAGTTTTTCCCACATGGCATACCGTTTACTATTATTTTAGCATATGGAATAAGGGGCAGGATGGGCAGCAGAGCCGTTTACATCAATGCTTAAAAAAATTAATTGGCGAGGCTCATATAAAACAGGGGCGGAAGTCTCCTGCAAGAGCAGCTTGCTTATAGTAGATGCGCAGAGCGTTAAAAATACCGACAGCGCCGAAGGCAAAGGCTACGATGCGGGCAAGAAAATATCAGGGATAAAGCGGCACATAATAGTCGATACGCAAGGTTTCCCGCATGCCTTTGCCGTAACGCCAGCCAATGTTACCGACAGAAAGGGAGCCTTACTCGCTTTTGAGCACAATAAAGAAGAGTTGACAGAAGTAAAAAACATTTTGTGTGACGGCGGCTATAGCGGAAAGCCGTTTGCCGATGGAGTAAAGGCAGTTTTAGGCGAAGAGGTGACGGTACAAGTAGTCAAACGCAATGAATTACATACATTCGCAGTAATTCCCAAACGGTGGATGGTGAAACGAAGCTTTGCACGGCTTGATAAGCAGCGCAGACTGTGGAAAAACTGCGAGAGAAAGCATAATACCGCACTGCAATTTATGATACTGAGTTTTGTAACTATTCTACTGAGGAGACTATAAACAGATTCTAAGAGCTGGCCATTCTCGTCCTCCCGGTTGCCATTCGACATCATCGCTCGTATA
>CAUTZW010000065.1:0-14954 GCA_963543045.1 uncultured Treponema sp. | reverse complement strand
CACTCGAAAAATACCGGTTTACGGCGGTAACTTTCAATGTATGTAATTCATTGCGCTTGAGTACTTGTACCGTCTCGTCTTCGCCCAAAACTGCCTCGACATCATCGGCAAACGGCTTTCCGCTATAACCGCCATCACATAAAATGCTTTTCACTTCTGTCAACTCATCTTTATTTTGCTCAAAAGCGAGCAAGGCGCCCTTTATGTCGGGAACATTGGCTGCTGTTATGGCAAACGCATGCGGAAAACCATGTGTATCGACGGCTATATGCCGCTTTATCCTCGATATTTTCTTGCCCGCAACGTAGTCTCTGCCTTCGGCACTCATCCGAAAGTTTGTTCCATATGCTAAAATAATAGTAGACGGTATTCCATTTGGGAAAAACTTCCGGCAGCACGCGCCATTGGCAGTCGCTTTTTAGGAGATACAGTATGGTACAAAATATTTCATACAAATCTACTTTTCTCGGCGCGGTCTTTTCCGTCCGCTTTTCAATAATGGGCGGATTTGTTCGAATTGTTCGCGCGTTATGTCGCTGGGATATTGCTTTCTCATGAGGGAATTATAGCTTATTTTTTAGACATTAAACAGGTTCTAAAACTTGAAGTTTTAGAGGTTACTTTATAATAATAGGAGAGTAGAATCCTTTTGCGCCCCTCTAAGAGGAGAAACTATACCGCATAGACACGACGAAATTGAAAAGAGAAGAAGTAAAGAAAATCGTCCTGAGATTTATTGTCTACTATAGCTATTTGCCTTTAAATATAACTAAAAATCTGCTATCCTCCTCACATGGCTTACAGCAAAGGCTTAAGACTTCGAGTAATCGAATATGTAGAAAGCGGGCGCACATTGGTGCAAACCGCGGCGGTATTCAAAGTGCATATCGGAACTTTCCTTGCATGGCGTAAGCCCTACAAGGAACGCGGCAACGTAGAAAGGAAAGGTCGGCGGCCAGCCAATAAGAACCTGTTTGGAGTCTCATAAAAAAAATTGTATAACAGTCAATAACATAAATCACAGAGCAGAATAAACCTTATGTTTTTTCTTTTTACAAAGAAACACCTGTTTTCAAGCTAAATAAAGCTTTGTTTTAACTCTCATTGTTTGAAAATAACCAGAAATATACCAAATTATTCTGTTTGACCAGTTTAAAATAGCTACATAGAAGACTCCAAACAGTTTCTAAGAAAATTGTTCCCGAAAAACTCATTGAACATGTACAAGAGCATCCCGACGCCTACCTCAAAGAAATTGCGGAAGTGTTTGGCTGCTGCCCGTTATCAGTACTGAAACGCCTCCAAAAACTTGGCATCATGCAAAAAAAGAGCGCTTCCTACAAAGAGCAAGATCCCGAAAAAGTAGCGGCATATCTGGAGAAAATAAAAGATATTCCAAAGAAAAGCTTATGTATATTGATGACTCCGGCATCGAAACGCAAATGTATCGCCGATATGTCCGCAGTCCTCGCGGCAAACGGGTCAATATGCGTATCAGCGGCAAGCGGCACGTGCACATCTGACTTAGCACGGCTCAGTGCAAAGGTAAATTGATTGCTCCATTCACCTACGGCGGAACAATAAAGAAGCCCTTATTCGAGCCATGTTTTAAAGAGAATCTACTCAAAGCCTTACCAAAAGGCCGCGTCATTATCATGGACAACGCATCTTTCCATAAAAAAGAGAGCTTGCATAAAATTGCGAAAGCGCACTCGCAGACATTAATTTTCCTGCCGCCGTATTCTCCGGAAGACAATCCCATTGAGCATGCATGGAGCGCTTTGAAGCGGAATAGTGCAAGTCAAGTGCACCGCTATAGTTCTTTCAAGGAGACGATTAATGCGATTTTATAAGGAAAGTGGCTACATGTACTCTTCGTTCATTTTTCCGAGGTTTTTGGAGCTGCACTTTTATGATAATGGTTCAGTATTTTCCATACAACAGATAGTTTTTGTGCCATCCGCCCCAATACCGTTTGCGCGTTTTGCCGCAGGTAAAAGGCGATCATACGGCACAAAATGTTAAACATACCAAATACCTTTATCTGCCGTGCGCACTGTCGCCCGAGATTGTATGTTAGCGCTACAATCTCATTGCCGGACGTGGATTTGTTATGGTGGCAGGAATATTTACCACCGGATGCCTTGCCGCACCATCCACCCCAATACCGCTAGCGCACTTTGTCGTAGACAAAATACGAGCCCACGGCACGAGATGTTAACATACCGAATACTTTCTGCCTGTGCACTTTTTGTTACCGGTCGTAGATTTGTTATGGTGGCAGGAATATTTTCCGCCGGAGGATTTGCCGCACTGTACACCCCAATACCCCTTGCGCATTTTGCTACAGGCAAAATGCGAACACACGGCACGAAATGTTAACATACCGAATACCTTTATCTGCCGTACGCACCGCCCGAGATTGCCTGTTATCGTTGCAATCTTGTTACCGGCCGTGGGGAATGGAAGCGGCGGAAAGGTTTTGTACCGGAGGATTTGCTGCATCACGAGCCCTCCAATATCCCTTGTACGTTTTGCCGTAGACAAAACACAAGCGCACGGCGCGAGATGTCAACACACCAAATACCCTTATCTGCCGTGCGCCCAATCTCGAGCTATCCGAAAAAGCGGCTGCCGCTGACCAGTAGGCAGTTGCACCATGCTTCAACCGCGTCGCCTGAGCCCACCGCGCCGAGTTTTTCTCCGGTCTTTGCTTTCACAAAGATGCGGAACGGCTCTGCGCCGAGCGCGCCGGCGATTGAACGCACAATCGATTCCCGGAAGGCGTGCAGCGTCGGCTGCTCCAGCTTCACGATGCAATCCATGTTCAAAAGCTGCCAGCCTTCCGAGCGCAGCTGGCTCCACACAATGCGCAGCAATTCCGTCGAATCGGCATCCTTCCACTTCGGATCATCCGAAGGAAAAAACGTACCGATATCGCCGAGTCCGCTTGCGCCGAGCAACGCATCGATAACGGCATGGAGCAACACGTCCCCGTCCGAATGCGCGGCCTCGCCCTTAAAATACGGAATCTGCACGCCGCCGATCACGAGCGTCCGGCCTTCCACCAATTTATGAATGTCGTAGCCGATGCCGGTACGCAGATTCAGCGCGTTGCCCGTGTTCATCGTCGGCGGGTAGTCCGCCATGTAGGTGATTTTTTTATTTTCCGCTGTGCCGTCTACCGTTTTGACGTAGCCGACGTATTTTCCCCAGATTTCCGTGTCGTCGGTACAGCTAAAATGTTCGTCAGCAGCTTTTTTATGCGCTTGCAGCAGGCGCACAAAGTCAAATCCTTGCGGCGTTTGCACCGAAACCAATTTTGAGCGGTCAAGATGCGCGGAAATAAAGCCGTGCCGGTCGATTTCCTTTTGCGTGTCGGGAGGCTGCAAGCACGGCGCCGCCGCCCCGAACTCCTCCGCCGCATACAGCGTGTCGGAAATGATTTGCCGCGTTACAAACGGGCGCGCCGCATCGTGAATCAGCACATAATCCGGCGCATCGTCGCGGCCGGAAAGCGCCGTCAGCGCATTAAACACGCTCTCTTGGCGCGTCTGCCCGCCGGTCACAAAGAGCAGCGCCGTCTCTTTTTTGATGAGACTCCGCACTTCCGCATCGGCAAACAAGGCCGCGCGCGCATCCGCCTCGCCGTCCTTCTGCACCGTGATGATGAGCATATCGACCGGAATCGTTTTGAAAAATTGCTTTACCGCTTCGGAAAGAATCGTCCCGCGTCCGAGCGGCATGTATTCTTTCTTTTCCCCGCCCATCCGCGCGGAAGTACCGGCAGCCGTAACAATCACGGCAATGCGGTTCGTTCTATTATAAGTCATCGTTGTCATCCATATCGTCGGCAGCGGAGTCCATCGATTCATCCGCATCATCATCGTCCAGCTTGTCGCTATCCTTGCCGCCGTCCAAATCGTCCATCAAGCCTTCGTCCTCATCTTCGTCTTCCAGCACCACGTGTTTCACTTTCGGCGCAGCTCCCGGAGGTTCTAGTTTGACGTGAATGGTCTCTTCAACTTCCTTGTCACTCTTCCCGGTCGCAAACGAAACTTCATCTTCAAGCAGCTTTTTTGCAGAATCATATAATTTCCGCTCAAGAATCGGCAATTCTTTCACCTTGCTCCGGTTGTACAAACAGCGGACAATGGTTGCAATATCGGAAATGCTGCCCTTCTTCAAAAGATCCAGATTTGTCTGATAGCGCAGCTTCCAATCCGACGTAATCGGTTCAAATTCATCAGAAAGCATATCGAGCGCTTTCTGCGCCTCTTCTGCAGAAACAATCGTGCGGATTCCAAGCTCTTCGGCGCGGTCAACGGGAACCATAACAATCATGTCCGACGCTTCAATATAAATCTTATAGTAAAGCATGTCGTCACCGCGAAAATTCTTCGTAAAAATTTCGATGATTTTTCCTACGCCTTGACTTGGATACACAATTTTCTGATCAACATGAAATTTCGTTTCACTCATATTGCGCCGGATTATAGCACATGCCCTACCGAAAATCAAACTTGCCCCGGAAGCAAAGACTCCAAGATGAGCGGACGAATGCCCCCGCTACATGCAACCGTTCCGGCTGAGCGTAAAAGCGGGCATCCCACGCGTCATGCAAGCTCGCCGCACCGTAAAGCGATAATTCTATGCAATGTTTAAGATTCTATAAAAAGGAAGCGGACGGACGCGCATCCTGTACGTGCATCCATGTCACCGGTCTGCCGATGTAGACACCCCACGCATCACGCAAGTTCGCCACGCCATGCCTCGCGCAGTCATTTTACACTGCCGCCATGATGCCACATTCTCGTACCGCTGCCGAAGCGGACGGACGCTCCCCATGTGTGCATCCACGCCACCGGAGCGACGATGCAGGGCACTCCACGCGTCATGCAAGCTCGCCGCGCCGTACCCCGCGCAGCCACTCTACACGGCCGCCGAGTTGCCGCATTCCCGTACTGCCGCAGCAAGCGGCTGGACGCGCATCCCGTGCGTGCATCCCCGCCGCCGGAGCGCCGATGCGGGCACTCCACGCCTCACGCAAGCTCGTCATGCTGTGCCTCGCGCAGCTGTTCTACACAGTCGCCAAGCTGCCGCAGTATCGTGTTGCCGCCGCAAGCGGACGAGCGTACTCCGTTCGTGCACCCCGTGCCGCCTAAGCAACGATGCGGGCAGTCCACGCATCACGTAGGCTCGCCGCGCCATACCTCGCGCAGCCATTCTACACTGCCGCCACGATGCCGCATTCCCGTCCCCCGCCGCAAGCGGACGAATGCAGCCCATGCGTGCAACCACGCCGCCGAAGCGCCGGTGCAGACACCCCACACATCACGCAAGTTCGCCACGCCGTGCCCCGCGCCGCCATTCTACACGGTCGCCAAGATGCCGCAGTGCCGTGCCGTCGTCGCAAACGGAAGAACGCTCCCCATGCGTGCACCCCGCGCCACTGGGAACGCCGATGCAGGAGAGCGGGCACTCCACGCGTCATGCAAGCCCGCCACACCATACCTCGCGCAGCCATCCTGCATGGTCGCCGAGATGCAGCATTCCCGTACCGCCGCCGGAGCGCCGATGCAGGAGAGTGGGCAGTCCGCCTTTCACTCAAGCTCGCCGCGCCATGCCTCGCGCAGTCGTTCTACACTGCCGCCGAGTTGCCGCATACCCGTACCGCCGCAGCAAGCGGACGGACGCTACCCGTGCGTGCCCCACGCCATCGGAGCGTCGATGCGGGCAACTCCACACGTCACGCAAGCTCGCCGCGCCGTACCCCGCGCAGCCATTCTACACGGCCGCCACGATGCCTCATCCCCGTGCTGTCGTCGCAAACGGCTTGTCTACCCAGTGCCGCCGCAAGCGGACGAATGCAGCCCATGCGTGCAACCACGCCGCCGGAGCGCCGATGCGGGCACGCCACGCATCACGCAAGTTCGCCGCGCCGTGCCCCGCGCAGCCATTCTACACGGCCGCCAAGCTGCCGTCACTGAACGCGGATATCTCCCCGTACATGCAACCGTTCCGAGTGAGCGCAAAAGCGGGCATCCTACAAGTCACGCAAGCTCGCCGCACCGTAAAGCGATAATGCTATGCAATGTTTTAGATTCTATAAAAAGGAAGCGGACCACACGGCTGACGGAGATTAAATCATGCCATGCAGCCCGCCTGTTTGCTTATTTTTTTGCGCCGTCTTCAAGTGCATCGATGTAGGAAAGGTTCAAGCGTCCCATTTTGTCCACTTCAATCAGTTTGACAGGAATCACTTGCCCCTCTTTGAGCACGTCCGAAACCTTTTCTACGCGCTGGCGTGAAAGTTTTGAAATGTGGCAGAGGCCTTCCTTTCCCGGTAGGATTTCGATAAACGCGCCGAAGTCCATAATGCGTTTGACGGTTCCGGTATAAATGCTGCCCGGCTCCGGATCTTCGGTAATGGCTTTGACCGCTTTTTTGGCGGCCTCCGCGCCGGTGCCGTTCTTTCCGTAAATGGTAACGGTTCCGTCGTCGTCTGTGTTGATCGTAACGCTGTACTGAGCGCAGAGCGCTTTGACGTTCTTGCCGCCGGGCCCGATGAGCGCGCCGATTTTGTCCACCGGAATCTTCATCGAAAGGATTTTCGGCGCATTGTCGCTGATCGGCTGCGGCTTACTGATGCACTGTTCCATAATCGACAGAATGTGCAGGCGGCCGGCCTTCGCTTGCGCCAGCGCCTTCCGCATAATGTCCATCGAAACGCCGGCAATTTTTATATCCATCTGGAAGCCGGTGATGCCGTCCTTCGTTCCCGCAACCTTAAAATCCATATCCCCGAGGTGGTCTTCCTCGCCGAGGATGTCGGAAAGAATCTGATATTTTTCGTAATGTTGCCCTTCGGTGATAAGCCCCATCGCGATTCCCGCAACCATTTTCTTCATCGGAACGCCGGCAGCAAGCAGCGCAAGACAGCCGCCGCAGGTCGATGCCTGCGACGAGGAACCGTTGGATTCCATAATTTCCGAAACGACGCGAACCGTGTACGGAAAGGCGTCGCGGCCGGGAACCATCGGCGCAAGCGAACGGCGGGCAAGATTTCCGTGCCCGATTTCGCGGCGGCCGGTCGTCAATTTGCCCACTTCGCCCACGGAATACGGTGGAAAATTGTAATGCAGGATAAAATGTTCGCTCCGGTCGCCGTCAATATCGTCGTACACCTGTTCATCGAGCGAGGTGCCGAGCGTGGTAACGGCAAGCGACTGCGTTTCGCCGCGCGTAAAGAGCGCCGAACCGTGCGGAGACGGCAGCACATTGATTTCGCAGGTGATAGGGCGGATTTCATCGCACTTTCTGCCGTCGATGCGGATGCCATCGTCGAGAATCGATTTTCTCAGCAGTTTGAATTGAATGTCGTCGAGCAGGGCATTAAAGAGGCGCATCTGCACCGCGTCTTCCAGCTGCTCTTGATACGCTTCCACCAGTTTTGCGCGCACGGCATTCAGCGCCTCTCCCCGATTGAGTTTTCCGTCGCGGAAGCAGGCGTCTTTTATCAGCGGAGTCGCTTCCGCTTCGATTTTTTCCGCATTTTCCAGCTGCACGTCAAGCGGCGCAAGCGGCAGCTTTTCTTTGCCGCACTTCGCCCGCAATTCGTCTTGCAGGCGGCACATCTGCGTAATGAATTCCTGTGCCTTTTCCAGTGCGCCGAGCATCACTTCTTCGCTCGCTTCATGCGCGCCGCCTTCAACCATCGTAAAGCCGTCTGCCGTTCCCGCAACGACAATTTCCAGTTCCGCTTTTTCAATCTGCGCGAATGTCGGATTGATGACGTATTCTCCGTTCAGGTATCCGACGCGGCATGCCGCTACCGGCCCGTGAAAGGGAATGTCGGAAATCGTTACGGCCGCCGACGCTGCGATAACGGCCAGAATGTCCTGCGTATGGATTCCGTCCGCAGAAACGCAGGTCGGAACGATTTGCAGTTCGCGTCCGAACGAAGGTTCAAACAGCGGCCGCATCGGGCGGTCGATTAAGCGGGATACGAGAATTTCCTTTTCCTTCGGTCTGCCTTCCCGCTTTACGAATCCGCCGGGAATTTTTCCCGCCGCATAAAATTTTTCGTTGTAATCAACCGTAACGGGAACAAAATCCTGTCCTTCCGTTATCGTGTGCGATGCGCAAATGGTTGCAATGACAACCGCGCCGCCCCACTGAGCGTATACGCAGCCGTTCGCCTGTTTCCCGATTCGCCCCGATTCAAGGATGAGCTCTGCATCGCCAAGTTTATACGTTATTCTTTCTACTGGCATTCATTTCCTTCTTTATAATATGATTTGTGTACTGTGTTGCGCCGGTCGCCGAGCTTTTTCGCGGCCGTTTGCAAGCGCGTTTAAGAATAAAAAAGCCTGTGCCGCCAACAATGCAGGGCGCAGGCTGTTTGAAAAGCAAAACTACTTGCGTAATCCGATTTCTTTAATAAAAGCGCGGTAGCCTTCAAGATTGGTGCGCTCAAAATATTTCAGCATCTTTCTGCGCTGACCGACAACTTTCAAAAGCGCGCGTTTTGCGCCCGTGTCTTTCGGAAAGGTTTTTGAATGTTCCGTCAGCTGTTTAATGCGTTCCGTCATCAATGCGATTTGAACTTTGACATTCCCCGTGTCGGTGTCTTTTGCGCCGAACTTATTTACGATGGATGATGTTGTTTCTTTTGTAAGTGCCATTTTACTTACCCCTTATGATATAAATTCTATCGTCTGAATTCGCGTAGACCCATTGAGCGCAGCTCCCAAGAGGCGAATGTTTTTAAGATCTGCTTCAAGACGGGCACGTAACCTACCGTCAGACGTATTTACCATTACTTCATAGCTCCCGCGCTGCGGAAGCGCCTGCGAAAAATCGCATCGGCAGAAAGCGCGCGCGCCGTCCGCTTCCGCCGTACCGGAAACGGCATCCAAATCAAGCGCGTAATTACGGCCGAGCATCAGCCGTGCGGCGGAAAAATCGCCGCGCAAAACGCATTGCCGAATGGCGGAAGACGATACGCGGCGGCCTTCATGCAATACCGGAGGCAAAAAAGCCGTCTCCGTTCCGTGCGCCGCAGCAAAGGATTCGATTTCCTTCTTCCCGCAACGCCCTTTGTATCCGCAGCGAAAGTCCTGTCCTTCCGCCAAAAACCGCAAGGAAAACCCCGATAACAGGGCGGCCAAAAAGTCAATGTCGGCCATTCTAGCAAAATCATCGGAAAAGTCAATCAGAACGGCGAATGCAAAGCCGCGCGCCTCATATTCAAGCAGCCGCAGCCGGAGCGTCGCAATATCGCCGTGATACCCCGCCGGATTTTTATAAGCGGGAAGCGGCCGGGAAAACGTGACAATTCCCGGAATGAGGTTCTCCGCGCCGGAAGCCGCCAACACCGCGTCAAACAGCGCCGCGTGCCCGCAATGCGGCCCGTCAAAACTCCCCACCGTCAGCGCCGTCCCCCGCCCCAAAGGAAAAACACCCCGCCCGAAATCAATATCACGCCAAAAAAAGACCCGCACTCAAAAACCGCCCATAGGTTACTCAAAAAGCCCGCAGCTTTTTCGGGAATGTATATTTTTCAGTTCGTTTGGTAAAGTATCCGGCATCCCGCACGTGCGCACGTGCACTTGCTCCGCCTGCCGGTTCGCCGCACGGTACACGGAAAGCTGCGTTGCACTCCACGCCCCGCTCTGACTGCGGCACGGCCGACTTACCGCCGACGAAAGATTTGCGGGGGCTGGCGATACCGCGTTTTCTCTCGCATCCAGCACACGTTTCTCGCAAGATGGCAAAGCAGCCTGCCGCTCAGCAAGAACACACAGGGCATCCGTGCGCTTGCCCTGCCTGCCGGTGCGCCGCACGGCACGCGGAAAGCTGCGTTGCATCCCACGCCCGCAGCAGGGGGCGCCGGTTCGCGAAAACTCGTTGCCGAAAGCGGATGGTGCACCACGCGCGGCATTCAGCAAAGCTTCCCCACGCTCTGCTCGGAATACAGCACGGCCGACTTACTGCCGCCGATAGATTTGTGGGACTGGCGATGCCGCGTCTTCTCTCGCATCCGGCGCACGTTCCTCTCAAGATGGCAAAGCAGCCTGCCGCTCAGCAAGAACACGCAGTGCATCCATCCGACATCCCCCACGTGCCCCCATGCTATTGCCCTGTCGCCGGTGCGCCGCATGGCACGCAGAAAGCCTCGTTGCGCCTCGCACCCGCAGAACAGTCTGCCGCTTCGCCAAACTGCTCGCTGTCGGAAGCGGGCTGCATCCCGCACGGATACTCGTACGCTTGCCGCCTCCGACTGTCTCCGCTCTCTCATTCCGACTATGCTACACCGACTGACTTCCGCCTGAGTCTTGCGTGATTGCCTCTCCGCCAAAACAAAAAAGGCGGCGCTTCTTTTCGCATTCCGATAGAAACGCCGCCTTTGCCGTCCGCGCGCCTATTTTATGACGCCGCAGACCATACGCGCACCGCCTCCGCCGAGAGGAGCCGGATGATCGCTGTGGTTATCGCTTCCGAGGTGAATCATCAGCGAATGACCTTTGAGCTCCTTGAGCTTTTTGATTTTCGGCGCAAGCACCGGATACATCGCATTTCCGTCGCCGTCGACATAGAGAGCCGGCAAGTCGCCTTTGTGTCCCTTATCGTCCCACGGAAAAGAATGCTTGCCAGTTTTCGCCGGATCCCAGTGGCCGCCCGCCTTCATGCCGAGCCCCTTTTCCGACGCGCCGCAGTCGCAGTTTTCATGCACGTGAAAACCGTGCAGACCGCTTTCAAGTCCCTTTAAATTCGGAAAGAACGCCACGCCGTACTTCGTTTCGACGGCAACAACCTCGCCCGCAGGCGTTTCGCCGCTTTCGGCAAGCAGATACATCGGAATGACCAGATGATTCGCTTCCGATTTCGGATCGTAATGCATCATCGCATCGTCGGCAAACAGCCGCACCCCCGCCAAAAGCAGAACGGAAAGAAAAACAATTTTCTTCATTTATAACCTCCGCTTTCCATTATATGAAAATACCCGCCGACTGGAAAGATCAGGGGACGCCGCTCCGGTACGGGGAAAGGGAAGCGGATAAAAAGCAATCGCTTTGCCGCCGCGTGTCATTGCCGATTGTTACGAGGGACTTTGCGATCGTGTTGCAGCGAGAACGGAGAGGAATATTCTCAGAATCGTGGATGCGCTCCCTCTCCGTGTGAGCCGTACGCAGTCGCCCCGCAGAGACCGCCGCACTCCCCCATGTTGATTACGAGACCGGCACTGTTTTGTTCGTCTCCGACGGCAGACATTTTTACCAGCGCGCACCCCGCGCAGAGCGACCCCCTCGATCCGAATGGAACGAACCTCTTGCACAAAGCGATGTGAGCCTCTCGCATAAAGCGATGCGAACATCTCGCATAGAACGAGGGCCTGTCGGGTTAATGGACTTTGAAAGATGTAATGGAGTTACCGACAGCCTTTAGTTTGCCTAAAGGCAAACTAACAAGCGGGAGAATTCAGGAATAGCGAGCATCTCCTTATGGACGGAGGGGGCGGCGCACGAAGGAGCGCGCGTAAAATTCCCGTTCATTGACAGCGGTAAAAGATCTTCTATATACTGCCGTCAATTATGGATACGTTTGTTGGAATTGCCGTCGCTGACGGAACGGGAATCGGATCTGCGTTTTTTATTCCCGAACAGGTAAAACGGGCGATTCCGCAAAAGAAGGGTGCGGAAGATGCCGATGCCGAATGGCTGCGTTTTATGGCCGCTAAAAAAGCAATCGCCGATGAAATAGTGGACGATCTTTCCGCGCTGTCGGCGGACGCGCAATCAAGCGCCATTCAGCGGGAAATCTTTGAAACCTACCTCCTGATGCTTGAAGACACGGTTTTCCTCAAAGAAGTGCAAGGCGCATTTGAATCCTCTCTGCGCAGCATCGAACAGACCATACAAACGAAGGCGCACGAATATGCGGCGCGGCTCCGGGCGGCCGGAAACGAATATCTTGCCGAGCGGGCGCAAGATATTACGGATGTTTTCGATAAAGTGCTCGACAAAATGCTCGGCATCGTTCCTTTCGACATTCATACCGTTCCGTCCGGAAGCGTGATTTTTGCGAAAACGCTCAGTCCGACGGATACCATCGTTCTTTCGGAAAAAAATATTGCGGGCTTGGCGCTTGAAGAGGGCGGAAAGTCGAGCCATGTCGTTATCCTTGCGCGCAATTACGGCATTCCCGCGATTGTCGGCATACGCACCGACGACGCCCGCGTGAAAATCCCAAACGGCACGGCGGTAATCGTCGATGCGCGTGCGGCAAAAATCATTGCCGCCCCCGATTCCGATACGGCCGAACGCTATGCGGCGCGCCTTGAACGGGAAAAGCAAGAGCGCGCGCTTTTGAAAACCTATCTCGACAAACCGGCGCGCACGAAGGACGGCACGGAATTTACGCTTTACGCAAACATCGGTACGCCGGAAGAAGCGGCGCTCGCGTATGCGGAAGGCGCCGACGGCATCGGGCTGTTCCGCACGGAGTTTTTGTACATGAGCCGGGCGGGGAGCGCGCAAAACGGCGCATTTGCCGAAGACGAACAATTTGAAGCGTACAAGCGGGCGCTGCTTGCGATGAAGGGCAAGCCCGTTACCATCCGCACGCTGGACGTCGGCGGCGACAAGATTATCAACAGCGCGGAAATCCCTGCGCCGGACGAAAAAAATCCGCTGATGGGCTTACGGGCAATCCGGTTGAGCCTTTCGTATCCCGAACTTTTCAAAACGCAGCTGCGCGCCCTGTACCGCGCAAGCGTTTTCGGCACGCTGAAAATCATGCTGCCGCTCATCACGACGGCGGAACAAGTCGAACAGAGCCTTACGCTGATCGAAGAAGTCAAAAGCGAACTCCGGACGCAAAACATTCCGTTTGACGCGGACGTTCCCATTGGCATTATGATTGAAACGGCAGCCGCCGCCCTCGCGTCCGACTGTCTTGCAAAGCTCAGCGGCTTTTTTTCCATCGGCACCAACGACCTCGTGCAATACACGCTCGGCGTCGATCGGGAAAACCTCAACGTCTCCGCCCTGTACGACGAATTCAACCTATCCGTGCTCCGCCTCATCGCGCTGACCGTCCGCAGCGCGGCGCAACGCAAAATCCCGCTGTCCGTGTGCGGCGAAATGGCTGGTCGGCGGGAAAGCGTTTTGATTTTAAGCGGAATGGGCGTGCGCACGCTCAGCATGAGTCCCAAACTCATTTCCGGAACGAAAAAGCTGCTGTCTCAATTCACGATTGCCGAATTGCACGCGATTTCGTCCGAAGAACTCAATATGTTTTAAAACGGCGGTTTATCCATGACTGAACACAGTGAATCCGGCCTTTCCGAAACGACCGCATTTCCGGCGGACGAGCGGAAAGTCGGCATAACGGAAAAAAAATACGAAGGTTTACCGGTCGTCGCGATTGTCGGCAGGCCGAATGTCGGCAAATCGACGCTGTTCAACCGCTTTATGAATCGGCGGCTGGCGATTGTGAATCCGACGCCCGGCGTTACCCGCGATCCGGTTGAAGGAACCGCGCTGCTGAACGGCCGCCCCGTGCGCTTTGTGGACACCGGCGGCTACAAACTCCAGCGGGATGCGGGCACCAAAGAAGCCGAGCTTGACGAGTTGGTTATCAGCAGGTCGCTTGAAGCGCTGCAAAAAGCGGATTTGATTTTGCTGCTCCTTGAAGCGGGGCAAATTACCGGCGAAGACGAAGAATTCATCCTCAAGCTGCGCCCGCATTGGAATAAGCTCATCGTGGCGGTGAACAAAACGGAAGGCGGCAGAAACGAAAGCGACGCATGGGAGTGCGCCAAGTTCGGATTCGGTGAGCTTTTGTTCATTTCCGCCTCGCACGGCGACAACATTACCGAACTTGCGGAGCTCATTGTTTCGCGGCTCGATTTTTCCGCCGTAAAAGAAATTGACGGCAACGATCCCATCCGCATCGCCATTCTCGGAAAGCCGAACACCGGTAAGTCGACGCTTTCAAACCGGTTGACGCATTCGAACGCATCGATTGTCAGCGATTACGCGGGAACGACGCGGGACACGGTTGAAGGCTCGTTTGAATACCGGAAGCAAAAGTTTACCGTGCTCGACACCGCCGGCATCCGCCGCAAAGCGAAAGTCAGCGAAGATGTCGAATATTATTCGGTGAACCGCGCCATCAAAACGCTCGACCGCACGGATATTGTGTTTCTTTTGATCGATGCGGAAGAAGGCCTTGCCGAGCAGGACAAAAAGATATGCAGCCTGGCGTATGAACGGGGGCGCGGCATAATATTCGTCTTAAACAAATGGGACACGCAGCGGCAGGACAGAAAAACATTCCGCGAACGAAAGGAATGGATCAATATTATGTTCGGCCAGATGGAATTTGCGCCGATTGTCCCCGTGTCCGCGCTCAACGGCACGGGAATCAAAGATTTGCTGGACACCGCGCTTGAGCTGTACGGCCAGCTGACGCGCAAAATCGAAACCTCCGCGCTCAACGCCGCGCTCAAAGATTGGCTGTTTCAGTATCCGCCGCCGGCAAGCAAAACCGCGCATTTTAAAATCCGGTACATGACGCAGACGTCGGTAAATCCTGCGGCGTTTTTGATTTTTGCGACCCGTCCGGAAGCGGTGCCGCAAACGTATACGGCCTTTCTCAAAAACCGCATCCGCAAAGATTTGGGCTTCGACAAGATTCCCGTTCAGCTCGAGATAAAAGCCAGCCGGAAAAAATGGGGGCAGGCGGGGGCGGACAGGACGGACTGAACCGAGAAGCGTTGACTTGGTCGGCTGTCCGCTCCAAGTTTTCCATGCGGAAAACTTGAAAGGGCAGAAACGGAGCAAAGTCTTTCACCCTCCGTTCTCTGCCGCCCGCAGCATCTTTTTCAAGTCCCTGCAAGATGATGATCCGCTGATTCGGTAAAAATATATTGTCCATGTTCAACT
>CAUTZW010000064.1:0-15621 GCA_963543045.1 uncultured Treponema sp. | reverse complement strand
GAATGGATATGACCAATTACCAGTGGTATTTGGATTTACGACGCTTCGGCACGGTTCCGCATTCAGGATTCGGCTTGGGTTTTGCGCGCCTTTTGCGCTACATAACCGGTATGGCAAACATCCGCGACGTCATTCCGTACCCGCGCGCGCCGCGCCTTGCCGATTTTTAAGTCGCTCCGCGCTTGATGACCGGCGCACGAAACGGTTTTCAAGCGGATTGCAACCGTTTTTTACATACGGAACACGCACTGTTTTTCGTATGTAAATATTTATGAGGTCGAATGTCGAATTTATCTATTTTTTTTATAAATTATCGTATATTGCTTACCTAAAAAATTAAAATATGGATATAATGTTGGGATTCCAAAGGGAGGCGGACGGGAAAAACGGACATAAAGAGGATAACCGGTTTTCCGTCCGCTGCAATTTTGCCGTGCAGCAAAATTACGTAAAAGCTGACGTATCGTGCCCAAGGAAGGAGGGGCAAGGGAAGAAAACTGCGGGCGGCTATGACTGGTTAAACACGTTTCGAAACTTCGAAACGTGCAGCGGACGGAAAATGTGTTATGTCCTTCAAGTCCCGCTCTTCCGTCCGCCCCTCCCTTGAAAAATGGTTTAAGGCTTGCCTTTAGAAGAATATAAGCTTTGAGTTTATAAAACTCGAAATTAAACCTATGAATTATCTCAAGGAGAAGAAAATGAAAAAGATTGTGCTTTGTGTGCTATTGTGCTGCGGAGTTTTTGCTTCGGCATTTGCGGAAACGGACAAAAACGAGGTTACAGGCCTTGCTTTCGACTACGCCCTTGCAGGGCGCACAGACGATTTCGGAATGTCGGCAAGCATTACGTCTCCGTGGCTGTTTCATAACGCGCTTGCCGCGCGTACCGGAGCCGCAGGATTTTTTCCGAATGGGCAGCGCAACACGCCATATTATGTCGCTGACCTTGCGCTAATGGGCGGCACACTCATGCAAACGGCGAATATTCGGCTCTATGGCGGAGGCGGAGCGCTTTTTGTTTTTCCTGCCGCAGCGGGAGAGCCGACCATGCGCATAAACGGCGAGGGCTTTTTTGGTTTTGAGTTTTTTATGGGAAAACGCACCGCTGATTTCAGTCTCTTTGCCGAAGTGGGCGGTGGCGGACTCGGCTTTACGGCAAAAACCGGACTCCGCTATACGATTCCCATGCTGTCGCGCGGCGCAAAAAACTAATGTTTGAAAGATTTAATGAACAAGCCGCCCGCGATGTGCGGCGCAAAAAGACGCGTCCTGCGGAAACTTTTGCAGGGCGCGTCTTTTTGCGGAAAATTTTGACCTGCCATTTACAGGAGCAGGGGAGGTATAATGATGAAAGGATATTTTTCTATTTTGAGTATAAGCTGCGCATTCGGGGACATTGCCGGAGCTGTTGCGCAGGAAGCAAGCCCCGCCGCCGATTTTGAGTATGACCTCAACACAGCCGGAGACGGCGTTATTATCGGGAAATATAAAGGAACCGCAACTGAGGTGGTTATCCCCGCGGTTATTGAGGATTTCCCGGTAGTGATGGTAGCTGGGGCATTTAGTAATAATAGAGACGTAGTTTCCGTTATTTTTCCGGATTCCGTCATCAAAATTGGAGGATCCTGTTTCACCGACTGTATATCTTTACAAAAAGTAGTATTGCCGAAAAACTTAAAAGTTATTGGTACCACGCTATTTGCAGGCTGCACGACATTAAAAACGATTACATTACCGGATAGAATAGAAGAGATTCATCCGGGGGCTTTTAAAAATTCCGGTTTAGAATCAATCACAATCTCTGGCAGTGTGAAAGATATAGCAAGCCGCTGCCGTTATTCTGATTCTACGAATGGGGCATTTGAAAACTGTAAAAACTTACACACCGTTACCATCGGAAATGGAACAAAAGAGATAGGAGCGTCTGCATTTTATGCATGTACGAACCTCACAACCGTTACCATCGGCAGCGATATACAATCCATAGAGAGCGAAGCATTTAGGAACTGCAGCAGTTTGACGACCGTGAATATTGGAGTAGAGAAACTAATAAGATACGACGATGGAAAGCAACTAAGCTACGGCGATAATGTCTTTAGAGGCTGCTCAAGTTTAAGCTTAAAAGAACGAAAAAAAATACGGGATACCGGCTACATAGGTGCCTTTATGTTGGCTATACCAACGAGTTGGAAGATAGATTACGGCGTAAGTCCTTTTAGCTTCGGTCCCATCTATCGCATAGAGAAGTGAAGACGTAGGCGCAAGGATTCGCTCATGAACGGCGCAAAAAAATATCTACCGCTCAAAGCGGTGCAAACGCTCTATCTTGCCGCGCGCTTTTATCTCAAGAACAATCTTGACGCCTGCGCAGCCGCCTGTTCCTTCGGTTTTATCTTTTCGTTTATGCCGATCATTTTGATCATCCTGAGCGCCTTTATCCACATCCTGCACGCATCCGATGCGGCCATCATAAAGCTCGTGCAGCTTGCAGAAGCCTTCGGCGCCGGATTCGACGTTGCAAAAGTGATCCATACGGTAAGCGCCGGCATTTCGTTTTCTTTGGTGAACGCCGTGCTCGGAGCATTCACGGTTTGGATGGCGCGGAAACTCTTCGTTTCGATTGTGCAGGGGCTTTCGCAGATTTTTAAGACAGTCGCCCCGCCGCGCCCCGTAGTCAACCAGCTTTTGACCTTTGCCGGAGAGCTCCTTGCAGTCGTCATTGCCGCTGTCACCTTCTTTGCCGCTTTTATGACGCGGCAAATCTTTTCGCTTCCGGTGTTTGCATACATTTCCGAACGCATCCCCCTGCCCTTCCTATTCGGCACGTTTTCGACCCGGCTGACGAACGGCGCGCTCTACGCCATGCTGTTTTTGTTTACGCTGTCCGCCTACAAGTTTGCCTCAGGCTCCCATCCGCCGTTCAAATTGTGCGCCTTGTATGCATCCCTTTGCACCGCCGTATTTTACGTGAGCATCGCCGCCATCGCCTTCTTTTTGAACCGCGCCGCCTACAACACCATCTACGGCGTTCTGAGCAATTTGATTGTCCTTTTGTTGGAAGTCTATATTTTTTTCACCTTGTTTATGTTTTTTGCAGAGCTTTTGTATACGACGCAATACTTCCGCTTTCTTGTGCTGGGAGAGCTGTATCTCCTTCCCCGATATGACAATACGGTTTTACGCGATGCTGCCCGCCGCCTGCTTTTTATGACGCCGTATGCGCTGATGAGCGCAAAAAGCACGCTGCGATTGCAGGAAGGGCAAACCGTTTACCGCGCAGGAAGCAAGGCCAACGCCGTATACTACGTCGTCTCCGGAACCGTAAGCGAATTCCGATCCGACGCAAAAACCTTCTACGACACCGGAACCTTTTTCGGAGAAGCGGAAACGCTCCTCCGCATAAACCGCCAAAGCGACGCCGCCGCCGAAACCTGCTGCACCCTCTTACGCATCCCAACAGCCGCCTTCACCCGTATGCTTGAGCGCGTCCCCGCCGCATCCCTTGCAGCAATGCAAAAGCTCGGTCGGGCGGAATAATTTTGACTTACGGATTTAACTGCTGCGGCTGCACACCTCTGGTTTGCATTCGGTAAAGCGGTCAGAGGGGGCGGGCGGAAAGTCCACTCAAACGCCCAATTCATTTTTCCGCTGGAGCACAGTACGCATCGCACGCTTCCGTCTTGTTGCTGCACCTCACAAGTTTACCCAAAAACACCCTAACGGACGCCAGACCAAGTAAAATCGCTCCCGTCCGCCCGCTAGCGGAGGCGGTCGGCGAGTTCTTCGCTGAGGCGGATGATGTCGGGATCGTTGGGGTTGAGCGCGGCGACCTGTTTGAGGTAGTACTGGGCTTTCCGGTAGTCCGTCTTGCGATAATAAATTTCGTATAAGCGGAAAAGCGAATCGCTGTTGCGCGGATTTGAAATCAGACTTGAGCGGAGGTCGGCGAGCGCATCCGATTCGGCCGGCTGCAGAAGACTTCGCCGGTAAAACAGAAAGCTCCGCAGCTTTATCGAGGCGGACGGCAGGAGGCGGTTTATGAGCTCAAGCGCCTGCGCTTTCCGTCCCATTTCCGACATAACCGCAATGTATGCTTGCATCACTTCTTCATCCGCACTATTGGTCTTGTACAGCGCGGAAATAAGCGTCCACGCTTCATCCTTTTTGCCGAGCGCAAGGCAGATTTTTACATGGCGGAACACAATACCGTCGGCATAGTTTTCCTCCTGCATCAAAGAGGAGCTTTGCGCATACGCTTTTTCCCATTCTTTTTTCTGCATGAAACCGTCGACTGCATATTGGCGGGCGGTTTCATCTCCGGGATATTTTTCAAGAACGGCGGCGGCATAGTCTTCAAGGCTTTTACCGGCCACCGGAGCGCCCGTTTCTCCGGCAAGCTTTGCGGCAAAAAGCATCACTTCCCGGCTATCAGGATAGCGCTTAACCGCCGTTTCGATCGTAGAAACGGCAGCGGCGGTGTTTTTACTCCACGTATATTGAATTTGCGCACGCAGCAACAGGTAATCCTTTGAAATACTGTCCTGCCGGGAATAGACATCGAGCAGCGACGCGGCGTGAATGTAATCCGCCCGTTCCATCAGAATTTTTATGCGGAATAAGATGGCCGGAAGGTCGCTCGGATTTTGCTGCAGCACGCGGACGATAAAATCTTCCGCGCCGGAAAGGTTCTTCATCGCAAAAGCCGTATCCGCGCACAACCGCAGCACCGTAATATTGGTCGGGTACCGCTGGAGGACGGCAAGCGCTGCGGCGTTCGCTTCCTTCAGTCGGCCGAGCGAAAGCAGACATTCGGCATACGCATATGCGGTGTGGAAACATTCGGGCGCACCTTTGAGCGCATTCGCCAAAAAGGGCAGCGCATCGGAAGAGCGCATTTTCTTTCTATATAATAGTCCCAGTAAATAGTTTGCAAACACGGACGAAGCGTTTACGGAAAGTCCCTGCCGCAGGGAATGCTCGGCGCGCTCGAAAAACGGCGTAACGTCTTCGGCAGTTGCCGCCACCAGCGACGGCAGCACGAGCGCAAGGAAATCGGCATTCCCCGTACTCACATCATAAATTCCGCTCCGCGCAGAATCAACGGCGCCCGCATACGCGGACGGAGCTATCGGCGCCGCCGTTTCCCAATCCATGCGTTCAAGCGGCCACACCAGCTGCATGATTCCCGCCGAAACGGCAAGGAGTATCCGCTCTTTGTCGGTGTATTCGACATCCGATTTCCGGAGCGCGGCAGCGGCGCGGCGGAGCGAAGCGGGAGAACCGTTTTCGACATCGCGCAAAGTGTCTTCGTCAATGCCGGAAAAATAATTGAATGCGCGTTTTTTATCGGCAAGCGGAAGCGCAACCATCGCGTTAGGCGGCGCTTCGGCATCAGGTTCTGCTTTTTTCCCCTTCGACACACTTGCGCAAGAGAGCACAGTAACGGCTGCGACGCCAAAAATAACGAAGCAATCACAGATGCGCCGCATCGTGTTCACAAATCCTCTCCGTCGGCGCTCTCTCCGCGCGAAAGTTCCTCGCTCACCTCTTTCGGCAACATGCCGAGCAGGGCTTTGCGTTTTATAACGATGAATGAAAGAACCGCGCACGCAATGATCGCAAGAACCGGCCCCGCCAGTGCGGCGGCTTTTCCGAACGGAATGCGGATAAGACCGAATGAAAAAAACGAAAACAAAATCCCCGCGCCGACTAAAAGCGCGGACGGAAAATCGCAGGCGAAAAACGAGCGGTTTTGCTGCGTTCTGCCCGCGATAAAAAGCGAAATTCCAATCAATGCCGGAAAGAGCGGCCAGCCTTTTCCCATCGGAACGGGAATAAGCCGATCGACAATGAGCGCGGCGTACAAACCGCAGAACATGAGCGACAGCGACATGAATAACTTAAAGCGCGTCCGTGAAAGAGTGATAAAAATAATGAGGAAAACCAATCCGTACAGAACGACCGCCACCGGCGCTGCGCGGAAAAAGAAGTCGGAACCGTCTGAAAAGCCGATAAAAAATAAAAAAGCGACAAAAACGGTGAGCATTCCCGCTGCAAGAAGGACATTTAGCAATTTTCCCGACGTTTTTTTCATCCGTACCCCAAAATAATCGCGGAGCGACGCTTTAAGTGCGCGCCCCGCCTTCCTCACGGGCGACAGCATACACCATTATCGGCCGTCTTGCCAATAACAGGGCAACATGGTAGATTTAAATTATGGAAAAAAAACCGGCAAAAGCTGCATACCTGCTGCTGTTTTGCGCGCTGTTGTCCCTTTCCGCATGCAAAAAAAGCGGCGCGCGCGCGCATTCGGGAACGCAGGCCGAACTTGAACGCCTGCTTGAAGACCAATCGCTCAATCCGGTCAGCCGCTACGCAATCGTAAACCGGATGGCCAATAATCTGCTTACGTCGGGCGACAGCTACGCGCTTATTCTTTTCCTCACCGATTGGGTCGAAAATCATCCCGATGACTTATACAACTCCTACTGGCTGCTGATGACTGCCTATGCGTACCTTAAAACGGGCGCGGAACCGGTCGCCGAATATTATTTCGACCATATCCTGCGCGGCTATCAGGATCTTTTGGTCAAAGACAATTCCATTCACTTTCTGTGCTTGCAAAACTTAATTCAGATAAGCAAATCGCCGCACAGCCGCATCATCTACATGAACGAACTGATCGACCGCTTCGCTTCCCGCGTAAGCGTTACAGAGCTCTACCTGCGTCTTGCGCTCGAATATGAAAAAGAAAACGAATGGGACGCCGCATTGCGCTCATACAAGCTCTTTCTTGCCGAACCCGACTCGTCCACCATTCAGATTGCCGGCGAGCCGAACGCATATAAAAAAGCGCGGCATATCATCGGCTTTAGCGCATCGGAAAAAAACTGGACGTTTGAAAGTCTTGCCGCCCTCGAAAGCGCGGTCAAAAAGGCAATCGACCGCTACGATTGGCGCGCGCTCGATAGCTATAAGGCGAAGGTGAATTTTTTTTCGATGTCGTGGAAGCAGGACGAAATGGATCCGAATGCGCAGGAAGCCTTTTCAATGAAAAAATGGATGCGCGGAAACCGGGTGCAATTCAACGCCCAGCTCGACGAAGATTCCAATTCAAATGAAGCATACCTACGCACGTGGGGCTGGAATCAATACGTGCCGACATGGTATTTGTATTTTAGAAAAGTCAACTATCCGCTCGATCCCGACATTCACGGCAACTGGGAATGGGCGGGCATTTACATGGGCGAAAAACTGTGAACGCCGCCAAATATGCCGTCCGCGCGCTCGCGCTCCTTGCATTATGCGCCGCATCCCGCTTGTACGCCGACGAGATTCGCTATAAGCCGCTCGGTTTTGCGGGCATGGAGCGCAAGGAAGTGAAGGCGCTGCGGGTAAAATATCTGACGACGCACCGGAAGTGGCTATCTGAAACGCTTGACAGCGGCGAAGTGTACCGCATATACGTGCGCAAAGAGCTTGAAAAGCGCAAAATGCCGTTCATTCTTGAATACCTGCCCGTTGTCGAATCGAATTACAGCCCGAAAGCGCGCTCAAAATCCGGGGCGCTCGGCATGTGGCAGTTTATGCTCAACAGCGTAAAGCCCTATCTCATCTGCAACGAATACGTCGACGAACGGCTTGACCCGTGGAAATCCACCCATGCGGCGCTGTCGAAACTGCAAGAAAATTACGATATGTTCGGAGACTGGCTGCTCGCCATTGCCGCATATAATTGCGGCGCGGGAAAAATGCGGAAGGTGCTCAAGCAAACCGACCGGAAGGATTTTTGGGAGCTCTGCGACGAAAACCTGCTGAGCGCGCAGGTTCGTCAGTACATTCCCAAGCTGCTTGCAGTTGCGGACGTGGCGGAAAATGCTGCTTACTACGGAACGCCGCTGCCGACAGCGCGCGATGCGCACGGGCAAAGCGTACCCATTCCTGCCGACAGCTTCGACTATCTTCCGGTAAATAAAGCGGTTTCGCTCAGCGCGCTTGCCAGTGCGCTCAGAATTGACGAATCGATGCTGACGGAGCTCAATCTTGCGCTTCTTTCAGGCGTTACGCCGCCTGCCGCAGAATACCGCATCCGCCTGCCGGAAGGTTTGGGGCTCACTGCCCATTATGCGCTTTTGTGCATCGATACCTTCCACCGCTAACGCGCAGGGCGCACGAACGTACGCTTTTTAAGTGGCTCTCGCTGCGGGAACACAGGGCACCAATCCCATTGCCAGTCGGCATAAGCGATTTCTTAAATATCGGACGGCGAAATCCGATAATAAAATCGGCGTACTGTTTTCCGCCGTATCGAAGGCATGGGCCGTACGGAAACCGATGCGCCGCCGCGCTCAGCTTATCCGGGGCGCAATGCCGTATGCCGGTAACTTTTTACAGGAAGTCTTGTGATGAAAAATACACTGAAATCAATCCTTTCATTTGCCGCAGCATCATCGTTTTTATGCGCTGTAAGCGCCTTGGACATGAATTCCGCGCTCGAATCAAGCAGCAGGGTTGATTGGACCCAAAATAAATTCAGCTCCGCCATATCGCTTGATGTCGCAAAGGCCAAAATGACGATGCCATCGGGCAGAAACGCCGCCGATGCGCTCATTAAGATGAAAATTCCGACATTGATTAAAGATCCGCTCTTGTCGCTCTACGTCGACAATGAAAATTATCTCGGCGATGTGGTCGAAAAGGATTCCATAACGCTTGAGCAGATTGCGCAGATTATCGAAGATGCGAAAATGACGTCGACCGCGCTCACCTTGGACGGCAAAAAGCTCGGCGCAAACAATATCATCACTATGACGAATATCGGAAAGCTCCTCGTAAAGCACCAATATCCGTATACGGCCTCCGAACCGCTTGAAATCGTCTCTTCCCGCCCGTACACCGGTATCATCATCGACGCGCGCGGCAGCATTCCCGTGCACGGCGAATATGTTGCAAGCGAAGTGTATCCGTGTTTCTTTCCGCAGATTTGGGACGATGAAATGAATCTCATCTATGAACGGAATATGATTGAACGGCCGACGGCGGAAGCGAAGGGCATCGTGCACTACGATTATTCCGACGACAACACGCGCTACGAAAGCACGACGGGAACCGATCCGCTGTACATTAAGGCCGGCAAGGTTTACGGGCGGAACCGCACCGACCCGCTCATCAAAAAGCGCGACGCCTTAAAGATTTTAACGGTGCCGGAAAACCTTGAACTTTTGCGGAAGGGCAAGGTCGTCATCCTGCTCGATAAGCACAATCTCATCAGCGATGTGGCCGCGCCTGAAAAAAATGCGTCGTATTACGCTTCATACCGCACCGTCAAACGCTATATTTACGAAAACAAGGTGCCGGGCATCGACATTACCGACAATGTTGAGGGCATTCAATTTTCAGTCGACTTGAAATTCAGACCGGATTCCGCAGAACTTTTGGCCGAAGAATCGGGACGAATTGCGCAAATTGCGGAAATGCTTCAGGAAATCATCCGGCACAATGAATTTACGATTCTGGTGGAAGGGCATACGGCCGATTTGGGAAAACCGGTCGGGCAGATGAACCTTTCGATCGACCGCACCATCACCGTAATGAACGCGCTCATTCGCGAAGGTTTACCGAAAGAGCTCTTTTCCTACAAGGGATACGGGGCGACCCGTCCGCGCGCAGACAACAGCACGGAAGAAGGCCGGAGGCAAAACCGGCGCGTCGTCATTACCGCCCGCCCGCGCGCAACATACATACAGCATTTCTAAAACGAAAAACCCGCCGAAAGAAGCGGCTTCCGCTTTCGGACGCGTACGAGCGTTAACAAAAAACCGCCCTGAAATATCGCATTTCAGGGCGGCCGTTTTAAAAAAAGGGCACTTACCAGGTTATCGAGATGCTGTCGTAATCGCAAATATTCTTTTCGCCTTCTTCAAGCGCAAAGAACTTCGCTTTTTCCATGTTCGGAACGACATTTATCGTTTCGCCCAGCCGGAATTCGGCATTTGCAGTCGTCTTTGCAATCATCTGCTGATCCTTATTGCTTTTAAGATACAGATGCGTCTCCGCGCCGAGCGGTTCCTTGTTCATAATTTTCATCTGCATATTGTCTTTGCCGACCGCCTTTTCGGAATACTTTAAGTCTTCCGGACGAATGCCGAATGAAACGGCTTTACCGAGATACGGCTTGAGCTTTGCCGCCTGCTCGCTTGTCGGAGTGATTTCAAACGAGCCTTCGTCGCAGACAATCTGCCCGCCACGCTCAAGAACATTGACCGTCAAAAAGTTCATCGGCGGCATTCCGATAAAGCCTGCGACGAATTTATTGATAGGCGTCGTATACAGATACATCGGCGCGCCGATCTGCTGGACAAAACCGTCTTTCATAACAACAATCTTTGTGCCGAGCGTCATCGCTTCCGTCTGATCATGCGTAACATAAATCATCGTTTTTTGCTGGGTGTTATGCAGCGCCGCAATTTCTGCGCGCATCGTAACGCGGAGCTTTGCATCAAGGTTTGAAAGCGGTTCGTCAAAAAGAAAAACCTTCGGATCGCGGACGATGGCGCGGCCGACTGCGACGCGCTGCCGCTGACCGCCTGAAAGGTTTTTCGGCTTTCTAAAAAGATACGGCGGGTCGCCCTCATCAAGGCCAAGCTGCGAGGCGGCGGCCCGTACTTTCCGGTCGATTTCCGCCTTATCGGTTTTCCGAAGCTTCAAACCGAACGCCATGTTATCGTACACCGACATGTGCGGGTACAGCGCGTAGTTCTGGAAAACCATCGCAATATCGCGGTCTTTCGGCGGAACATCGTTGACTTCCTTTCCATCGATGTAAATTTTCCCGTCGGAAACGCTTTCAAGTCCCGCAACCATGCGGAGCGTCGTCGATTTTCCGCAACCGGACGGGCCGACAAAGACGCAGAATTCTTTGTCTTCGATTGTAATGTTCGCATTCGATACGGAAGGTTTGTCGTTGCCTTCGTAAATCTTGAAAACATTTTTCAGTTCTACTTTCGCCATTAAGAGGCCTCCTCATGAGGTTATATTATTCGGTTATTGTATGAGCGTTTCCGCGATATGTCAAATACACCGGCCGCTTTTTAGGCGCATTGTTCTTTTTGACGGCATTTTTACTCATTCCGACTGCGGGAAGTGCGCCCGCGCCCATCCTTGTCGACTTTTTGAATGTCATAGCTCCAGCGATCGGCTTGAAAGAAGCGGCGGGAAATATTTCCGGCGCTTGTTGGCGATCATTATGATGCTGCCGGCATCCGCATTGCCGAAGGCATCGCGTTCGGCATTTTGCTTTCCATGATTTTAAAAAGTGCGCCGCTTCGCTTTCAGCGGCATTCCGCCGATTTCCTCCGCCAGTTTTATTTCATCCTATTCTAAAATAAGCGGCCGCCTCAGAACAAAGAGCTCCGGGGAAACGGCCGCGCATAAAAAAACGCCGGACTTTTTACCGTCCGGCGCTTTAGAAAAAAGTCCGCCGTACACAAAGCGCGCGGATACCGCTTTAGCGCCGGTTCTGCCCGCTCGTACTAAGCGCTACCACACGATTTCATACGGCAATTTTCGGCTTACGCCGTGCGCGCCGGTGTTTGCAGTCCACGTTGCGCTGCCCGCATTGATATCGCTGAGTTTTGATACAATGGACGAAATGTTGTACTTAAAGAAAGTTCCGTTCCGCCCGTCGCCGGTGCAGTTCAAGTTAGCGCCGTTTTCGGATGAAGTATAGCTTTTCTCCCAGCCGGTGTAAGAGTCGCCGCTGGCGTCCCCGGCTTCATAGCCGTACAGCCCGCCGGATTTTAACGACAGTCCTATCGTCTCGTAATATCTTACGCTTTCCAGCGCAGCGTAGCAGTACCGTGCCCGCGAAAAGACATTATAGCCGATCAAGCCGCCTTGATACTTTCCGCCGATAAGACTTCCGGCTGCCGCGCACGCTTCCACGTTTCCCGTTTTAATTGATGCGCAGACTGAACGTCCAATAATGCCGCCGACGCAGGTGTTATCGATGCTGGCCGACGCTTGCACCGTTCCCCATGCCATGCAGCGTTCTACGCGGCCTTGTTCGGACTCGGCGCCGTAATTGTTGTATCCGGCGATGCTGCCCGCGTTGGATTCCTTTCCGGTTCCGTCGACATTCGCGCTTGAGTGGCAGGAGGAAATTGAGCCGCCGTTGTATCCAGCAATGCCGCCGACATTCTTCTCGCCGGTAACCTTCTCATTTGCAACGCACTTTGTTATTCTTGCCGCCGCGCCGTTTTTGCCGACAAAGCCGCCGACGTTTTCCGCCTTGAACGGGTTTACGGCCGTCTTGTATTCGCACGATTCAATTTTAGCGGATGCACCCGCGTTCAGTCCGGCGATGGAACCGACATTCGTCGCTTTTGCCAAATGGAATGCGGCGTGTGAAACGCAGCTGCTGATCGTTCCGGCGTTTTCTCCGACGATGCCGCCTGCGTTCTCTCCTTCCGCTTTTACGGAGCCGTAGACAGTGCAATCGCTAATCTCACCTTCGTTTTTACCCGCGATGATGCCGGAAGACGTCATGCCGTCCGTTTCGGAAGCGCGCACGGTCAAATCCGCTATCCTTCCCCCCGTACCAACGGAGGCAAAGAAATTTTTGGAAATGCCTGAAATTGTTTTGCCCTTTCCGTCAAGCGTTCCTGCGAAGGTCTTTTTTCCGTCAAATCCACATTCGGAGCAGTAAAATCGGCATCCAAATCTACAAAACCCGTAATGACCGTTTTATTTCCCGCCGCATTAAAGAATGCGTTCCAGTCGGATACGGACGAAAGCACATACTTCACTCCGTAACCCCTGCACCACTGCGCGTACACGACGAGGTCGTCAGTTCCGTCTACCGTATCAAAAGCGTCGTAGCGCGTGCCGGTTCCGTCTTTTTTCGTATCCCAGCCCATAAACTTCTTTCCGCTCAGGGAAAATCCGATTGTCGCGCTATCTTCAAGACCGCTCGATTGATAGGAGCGAATGACTGTCTTATCCGGCGTATCCGGATCGTTGTAGTTGGAACGGTAGGTTACCAGCCGCCCCTCGTCGCCCCACTGCGCGTACAGCACAAGATTCTCCGTAAGAGACGGCTTGTCTCCGGCGGCATATGTCGTTCCGCTTCCGTCGGCGCTCGTGTTCCACGAAAGAAAACGCTTTCCCGACACGGAAAAACCCGCCTGAGCCGCAGAAATAACGGCGGAAACTTTGGCATCATAAGCCTGCTCTTTTTCATTCGTCGCCGCATTTTTGCCGGCGGCATAGTCCGCCGCGTCTTTGACGTAGGTAACGGTAACCGGCTTTTTGAGCTCGGCGTCCTCTCCGGCGCGCGCATCTATTATTGCAGAACTCGTATAGCCTGTTTCGACAACGACGGTAACCGGATACGTGAAAATCGCTTTGTTATCCTTATCATAGAGCGTAAACACAAGGATGCGGTTTCCCTTCGGAACGGAATCGTTTTTGTATTCCGTCCACCAATAGGATTCGACAAGACCACCTCCAGACGTAAAATCCAGATACAGCTCTTTTTCTTTACTGTCCGTATCAAGTTTCGCCGTCGTCCGCTCCTCTTGAAGTACGGCATCCCTAGGAAGTTTCAGCTTCACCGAAACGCTTCCGGTTTGTACCGCGCTCGCCGTTTCGACGCGCAAGTCTGCAAATTCCAGACGGGTATCGGTTCCGGCAAGGATTGTTTTATTCACGGATTGTCTAAACTGCACGCCGTTGCGTTTTGCTTCTAACGCGAAATTCCAGCTGCCTGCTTTCAGCTCAATGACTTTTTCGCTTACCTGCAAATCCTCCGTCGTTTCCCACGTTCCCAATTCGCGGAAGGACGTTTCGGTTGCGGTTTTTCCGGACAGCTTAATATCCGTAAATTCTGTTGCGACGGACGCCTTAACCGTCCGGCTTTTCTCTGCGCCGCCAAGAGAGACGTAAACGCGCCCCATGCCCGCCGCACTGCCGCGTGCTTCTTCGACTCCGGCAAACTGCGAACAAGCGGAAAGAACAATCGCCGTCAATGCGGCCGCTGCCATTTTTTTCAGCATATTCATCTTCATGTATGCGCCTCCTTTTATTTACCGTCTTTTACAGTAACAACCATCGTAGCGCTCAAAAGCCGGCCATCTTTTTCGGCTGCCGCCATAACCGTGTGCAGGCCTTGCGGCACGCGGTAAACGCTCAAGGTAGAAAGATTTTGCCCGTCGACTTTTTTACCGTCGACATACCACGTAAACGCATCGATTCCTTCAAGCGTCGCCCGGAACAAATGAGAAGCTGCAACGTATTCAAGCGCAAGGTCGGTAATGCCGTCGGCAAGCGGCGGTGCGGATTGAACGGAAACGGTTACCGGAAGCTTTTTCCACACCGAATAGAGGAGAACCGTTTCGTTGTCGGCCGCGCCCTTCCACGTAAAGTCTGCGCCATCCTTGTATTTTACTTCTTTTAGGCCAAACTCTGTCGTCCAACCGAGGAAGTAATATCCGCTTTTTTTCTCCGTATGCTTGAGGAGTTTTACCGTTTTCCCGTATTCGACGCTTTGCTCCGTTCCTTCGTATCGATACGAAATCTTCGCCGTCCAAATCTTCCATTTTGCGTAGAGCGTTATGTCTCCAAACGGTTCGATGCGGGAAGGGGATAGATATTTTACCGGCTGTCCGCTACCGGTTTTGTTTTTGTACCAACCTTCAAACGTATAACCGGTTTTTGACAGCGCATACGGCTCGGCCGTCAAATCAAGCTCCGCTCCGTCATACGCGACGGTAACAGCCTTCGGCGCATCTTTGTCGCCCAGTTCGTTGACAAACGTAACCTTCGCTTTCTTCGCTTCGTACAGCGGCTCAAACGAGGCATCTTCCGTTACGGTGTAATTTGTAAAATCGATGAGCGATTTTGTACTGTCGGATTGTAAATACCAACCTTTGAACAGATAGCCTTTCTTTTCTGCGGCAGGAATTTCGGATGAGGCAATGTGTTCGCCCGGATTTTTGTAGAGGACTTTGCGCTTACCGTCAGCCGTTTCAAACGACAGCGCGATTTTCGCCCTAAAATTCGCGTAGAGCGTAACCGTCGCTCCGTCTTCTTTGGAAAGGTTTTTGACTTTTACGCCGTCTTCATATTCTTTTGCCTCGTTTCCTTCGCTGTCTTTCCATCCCGCTGCGACGTATTCGCCGGATACGGTTTTATAGGCGAGCGCATTCTGAGGCAGCACCACTTCCGTATCGTATACGCACGTCAGCGTTTTTGGCAGCGTTCCCGTTGCCTCCGGATAGCTTTTTTTGCTGAATTCGATTTTGTAAGAAATAGGCGTGAATACAACTTTAATCTTTACGTCTTTGGACAGTTTATATGAGCCGGATTCAACGGTTTTGTCCGCTTCGTCCGTAAACTTTACAAATTTGTAACCTGTTTTAACCGTAACGGACGTATCGAAGTATACCGCAGATTCATCCGTCTCTTTCTGTTCCTTGAGAACTTTTCCCGTTGCCGCATCAACATACGTTATGGTGTAGGTATGGGGTACCCCCCCCCCCCCCCCGCGGCGCGGGCACGCCCCCCCCCCCCCCCAACCCACCGGCGCCCCCCCCGCCAACGCCCCCCAAAAACAAGCCCCCCC
>CAUTZW010000063.1:0-15714 GCA_963543045.1 uncultured Treponema sp. | reverse complement strand
TAGGTGGATAAAGTGAGGTGGGAGGGGGATTTTTATAGGTGGTGGAAAATCACAAAGGGAGAAACTAGCAGCGAGTTTTGCTGTAAGGAAAACTTGAAGCGGACAGCTGGCCAAATCAACGCTTTCCGATTCAGTTCATCCTGTCCGCCCGATTCTTGCAAGCTGGAATGTTTGCTGCGAAAGAAGAATGAAAGATATAAAAACCGTTCTACCTCCGGCTGGTAACAATGCAGCTCGCAAGTTTGTCATCAGACAAACTTGAAGCAGACGGCCGGTAATGTTAAATTTCTCCAGTATCCTTCATCCCGACTGCCACAGCCCTAATGCAACCGGCAACTTTGTCGCCAGACAAACTTGAATCCTTTTTACGACGATTAAGCAGGATAAGCTATCCCGCATAGATACGCGGAAATTGAAAAGGGAAGAGGTAAAGAAAAGTGTCCGGAGGTTTATTCCTTACTACAATCGGTGCTGGATCACCACAATGAATCCGCAATGTTATCCTCCTCAGATTTAGCGGGAACTGCTTGAAGCCGGATTATTAACATCGGTGACTTAAACTACAACTTTGGTGGATTTAGGGGCCTCACTTTTATTGACCTTTCCAGTTTCAATTAACCAGAGCGGACCCTGTTGCTGCCCGCTGCCACTGGTGCGTCTCCTCCGTGCGCCAATCTGCCTGCGTCTTACATCAGCAGCAAAGTGCACGTCTCATAATGGGACTTCGCTCGCCGTGTCCGTCCGCCTTCACGATCGTGTCTCCTCCGTGCTTCAATCTTTCCGCGACCTGCATCAGCAGTAAACGCGTCCCACAACGGGGCATTGCCCGCTGTGGCTGTTCGCCGTCACGGAAGTATCTCCCCCGTGCGCTAACCTGTCTGCGTCCTGCGTTAGCAGTAAGGTGTGCCCATAACGGGGCATTGCCCCCTGTGGTTGTTCGCTGTCATGGAAGTATCTCCTCCATGCGTCAACCTGTCTGCGTCCTGCATCGGCAGTAACGTGCCCCACGACGGGACGGCGCCCGCCGTGTCTGTCCGCCTTCACGATCGTGTCTCCCCCGTGCGCCAATCTGTCTGCGTCCTGCGTCAGCAGCAAAGTGCGCCCCACAACGTGACGACGCTCGCCGCGACTATCCGCTGCCACTGGTGTGTCTCCTCCGTGTGCTAATCTGCCTGCGGTCTGCATTAGCAGTAACGTGCGCTCCACGACGGGACAGTGCTCGCCGGGGTTGCCCGCCGCTACGGACGTGTCTCCTTCGTGCGTCAATCTGTCTGCATTCTGCATTAGCAGCAAAAATGCCCCTACAACTGCCGCCCATCTGCCGCTCTGGAAGTGCCTTCTCCGCACACCAATCTGTCTGCGCTCTGCGTCAGCAGCAACGTGTGCCCCACAACTGCCGTCTGCCGTCCGCTCGCCGTGACTGTCCGCCGACACGGATGCATCTCCTTCGTGCGCTAGTCTGTCCGCGTCCTGCATTGGCAGCAAGGTTCGCCCCATAACGTAACGGCACCCCCTGTTGCTGTCCGCCGTCACGGACATGTCTCCTCCGTGCGCCAATCTGTCTGCCTCCCGCATCAGCAGCAATGTGTGCCCCACAGCGGGACGGCGCCCGCCGTGTCTGTCCGCCGCCACGGAAGTGTCTCCTTCGTGTGCCACTCTGTCTGCCTCCTGCTTCAGCAGCAACGTGTGCTCTACAACGGGACTGCGCCCGCTGTGTCTGTTCGCCTTCACGATCGTGTCTCCTCAGCGCGCCAATCTGCCTGCCTCCTGCATCGGCAGCAAACGCGTCCCACAACGGGACTGCGCCCACTGTGGCTGCCCGCCGTCACGGACGTGCCTCCCCTCCGTGTTTCAATCTGTCCGTGACCTGCCTCAGCAGCAACGTTTGCCCCACAACGGGACAGCGCCCGCCGTGTCTGTCCGCCGCCATGGATGCGTCTCCTCCATGCGCCAATCCGTCCGCGACCTACATCGGCAGCAACGTGCGCTCCACAACGGGATTCCGCCCGCCGTATATGTCTACCGTCATGGATGCATTTCCTCCGTGCGCCACTCTGTCTGCGTCCTGCGTCAGCAGCAAACGTGCCCCACAACAGGACTGCGCTCTCCGTGATTGTCCACCGCCACGGACGTGTCACCTCCGTGCGCCAATCTGTCTGCCTCCCGTATCAGCAGCAACATGCACCCCACAATGGAACGACACTCGCTGTGTCTATCCGCCGCCACGGACGTGTCTCCCCCGTGCGCCTCCCGTCTGCACCTTGCCTCAGCAGCAACATGCACCCCACAATGGAACGACACTCGCTGCGACTGTCCGCCGCCACGGACATATCTCCTCCGTGCGTCAATCTGTCCGCGTCCCGCGTCAGCAGTAACGTTAGCCCCACAACGGGACTGCGCCCACTGTGTCTGTCCCCCTTCACGATCGTGTCACCTCTGTGCGTCAACCTGTCCGCGTCCTGCCTCAGCAGCAAAGTGCACGCCCCACAACGGGACCGTGCTCGCCGTGACTGTCCTCCGCCATGAAAGTATCTCCTTCGTGCGTCAATCTGCCTGCCTCCTGCGTCAGCAGCAAAATGCACCCCATAACGGGACTGTGCTCGCCGTGACTTTTCGCCATCACGGATGTGTCTCCTCCGTGTGTCAATCTGTCTGCGGCCTGCGTCAGCATCAACACGCCCCCACAACGGGACTGCGTCCACCGTGGCTGTCCGCCGCCACGGATGCATCCCCTCCGTGCGCCAACCTGTCTGCGGCCTGCGTCAGCAGCAAACGCGCCCCACAACGAGAGTGCACTCGCCGTTGTTGCCCGCCGCCACGAAGGCATCTCCTCCGTGCACCAACCTGCCCGCCTCCTACGTCAGCAGTAACGTGCGCCCCACAACGGGGCTTTGCCCCCTGTGGCTGTTCGCTGTCATGGAAGTATCTCCTCCATGCGTCAACCTGTCTGCGTCCTGCATCGGCAGTAACGTGCCCCATAACGGGACGGCACCCGCTGTGACTTTCTGCCGCCACGAAAGCATCTTCCCCGTGCGCCAACTTTTCTGCGTCCTGCGTCGGCTGCAACGTGCGCCCCACAACGAGAGTGCACTCGCCGTGACTGTCTGCCGCTACGGACGTGTCTCCTTCGTGCGTCAATCTGCCCGCGTCCTGCCTCAGCAGCAAGGTGCGTCCCATAATTGACGCCCGCTCGCTGTGGCTGTCCGCCGTCACGGATGCATCTCCTCCATGTGCCAACCCGTCTGCGTCCTGCGTCAGCAGCAAAGTGAGCCCTACAACAGGATTGCGCTCGCCGTGAGTGCTCCCCGTTCGGAGGGGGCTCCGTCACGGACGTGTGTTTTCCGTGCGCCAACCTGTCTGCATCTTGCATCGGCAGCAAGGTTCGCCCCATAACGGGACGGCACCCGCCGTGACTTTCTGCATTCTGCCCGCCGTGCAGGACCCGGCGCCGTCGGCTTGGCGCGGCTATTTTTCTGCCGGAGTGCGGAGTGCGGCTATGGCGTCGAGGATGGCGGCGACGGCCTCAAAGCTTTCGGGGGTGAGCGATGCGGGCGCATCATCGGTGCTGTGAAAGAGGCGCCATGTTTTGGGCAGCAGCGCACAAAGCGCTTCTTTTGCAAGGCCTGCGGGAACGGTTTTATTGGTGACGAATGCTTTGAGCGCGGGATTTTTTACGAGCGCGAACATATAGGTTGTCGCTTCGTCGTCGGGGAGCATGGTGATTGCGACGGCGGGAATTCCGCAGGCGAGGAAGCCTGCATTGTCGCTGTAGGCCATCGGTAAGCTGACGAACGAGCGGGAGGATGATCGGAGCAGCGTGTGCGTGCGTTCTTTGAGCGCGGTAAAGCGGCGGATGAGGTCTTTGGGCGCGTTCGGCGTAACGGCGCTTTCGCCGAGCACGGGAACGGAGCCGCGTCCTACGCAGTCGAACACGTACACGTCTTCGTTGGTGATTCCGAGCCGCTTAAAAACCGACGCAACGGCAAACGCTCCCTGTGCGGAAACGCCGCCGCTTGCTTCGGTCAATTCTTCTCCGTCGGTAAAGATCATGCGGATGTTGTGCGGCGCGCGGGAAGCCATCAGGCGGACGGCAAAATCCATGAGGCAGAACACGGAAGAGCTGTTGTCGTTTGCGCCGGGACTGCCCGCAAAGCGGTCGTAATGCGCAATGACCGTTTTAATGCCGAACAGCGGATTGTACATTTCTCGCGGAAAGACGACGTAGATGTGTTCTCTGCCGTTCATGGGCATCACAACCGCTTTTACGCCGCGTTTTTCAAGATAGTTCAGAATAAAAAGCCGCCGATTGCACTCAGGCGCAGTGAACGCTAAAAAATCGTCCGATTCGGGAATTGATTTCATCTGTGTATTCCGACTGTTTGCGCGGAGCCGTCCAAAAAGCGCAGGTCAATGAAATTGGTAACCGGATGCGGATAACGCTGCGTCGCTCCTATTATATAGAAGAAACCGTCTGCTGAACGCCGGACACTCTGGGCGATCCGATTCACCTTACCTGTCATTATCGGCACGGAGCTTTCGTTGTCGTAACGCCGCGAGGGGGAGGGGACCGGTATTTTGGGCCGAATGCAATGCGGGGCGCCGGATCCGCTTTTTTATCGAGGGTTATGATTTTCTATGGAACTTTCGGTTCGCTATGATTTTTAGGAATTTATGCGGAACGCGCGTGCGGATCCGGAGGGAAACTTTTTTAGATTAACGGAAGCTTTACACCAATACTAAAAACCTTTATTCTCTCGGCATGGAAACATTTCGAATCCCGTTCAAGGGGCGGTCGCTGCTCAACTGGGCGACGTGGGAGCCGGAAGAAATTACCGCCGTTTTGGATATTGCCTTTCAGGTTAAGGCGGAAGCGCACCGCGGAGAAGCGCATTCGCGTTTTTCCGGAAAAACGCTCGCGCTCATATTTGAAAAGCGTTCTACGCGGACGCGCTGCGCGTTTGAAACGGCGTTTGCAGAAGAAGGCGGCCACCCGGTTTTTCTGTCGGTTGACGACATTCAGCTGGGGGCAAAAGAGAGCGTCAAAGATACCGCCCGTGTGCTGGGGCGAATGTTCAGCGCGATTGCATTCCGCGGATATCGGCAGCGTCATGTCGAAGAATTGGCCGAATATGCCGGCGTTCCGGTCATGAATGCGCTGACGGATGCATTCCATCCGACGCAGGCGCTTGCGGATATGATGACGCTCAAAGAACAGTGCGGCGAATTGAAGGGGCTGCACCTTGCTTTTTGCGGCGACGGCCGGAACAATGTCGCCCGCTCTCTGATGCTGGTTTGTGCAAAGCTTGGGATTCATTTTTCGGTTTTTGCTCCACGGGCCTTGCAGCCGGATACGGATTTTTTTGAAAATTGCGCCTCTTTTGCAAAAACGTCTGGCGCAAAAATACAAATTAGTGATAGAATGAGCATCGTTACCGGCGCCGATTGTCTTTATACCGACGTTTGGACTTCTATGGGTGAAGAAAATATGGCCGACGAGCGCGTAAACGTGCTTACGCCCTTTCAGGTAAATGATGCGCTGATGCAGGCGACCGGTAAACGCGACACGATTTTTATGCACTGTCTGCCTGCGGTTCAGGGGCAAGAAGTTACCGAATCGGTTTTTGAAAGCACTGCAAGCAAGGTATGGGATCAAGCTGAAAACCGCAAGCACTCGATAAAAGCGATAATGCTCAGCATTATATAGACTTGCAGGCCTTTTACCGGGCAGCGCGATTTGTTGATGAATCCGAATTTTACGGAAAAAAATACATCAGGCGGGACAACAGCCCGCCGCTTTACAGGAGTTACTATGAAAAAAATCATCGGTATTCTTTTGGTAGCTTTAACTGCAGTTGCCGCGTCGTTTGCCGTTCCGACCGCTTCAAATGAAACGAAGCCTGAAAACTGGAGCAACATGACGTATGTCAATCTTCCGATTTACAAGATTCTTGATTCAACGGACGGCTATGTTGTTGTGTACGCCAAGAACAGAATCGGAGCCGGTTCAACGGTTGTACCGAAGAGCTGGAACAAAGGCAATCCGGATAAACCGCGTAAGCTCAAAATCCGTAAGTTGTACGGCGGTACGCTCAAATCTTTTATGACGATTGTGAAGAAAAACGGCGAGTTTCACCATGTCGTGCTGACCGTGCCGACCAATCGTTCCGACAGCGTATGGGGAATAATGGAGGGCGGCCAAAAGGTTGACGGTTCGGACAAGGAAACTCTGGAAGAATTGGAAATATAACACACAAAAAGGCTGTTTCTACGGAGCAGCCTTTTTTATTGCATCATCGGAAATTGCTATTTTTTAATCAATCAAATACTTATAAAGCTGCCCGGAACGCGCGGCCGTTTTTCGGTAATTGATGTTTTCTAAACTCACTCGATAGGGAATACTATGAAAAAAATAGATCCGGCTCAAATCAATTCATTCAGCGCATTTATAAAAAATCATGATTTCTTTTACATTGCGGGGCATAAAGAGCCTGACGGCGACTGCATCGCCTCGTGCATGGGCATCTCCTACATTCTGCAGGCGCTCGGAAAAAACTATCAGCTCTTGTCGGCCGGCCCCTTCAAGCGGGTCGAAATACAGCCGTACGAGCACTTATTTGCATCGGAAGCACTTTTTCTTTCGGAAGCGGACAGGAAACGCGCTGCGCTCATCATTTGCGATTGCTCGGAGCCGATCCGGCTGGGGGAAATCGACGGGGATTTACACGGGCTGGATACATTCATAATCGATCATCACAAAACCTCGTCGTGTCCGGCGGGTGCCGAAGGAATTATCGATCCGAGCGCGCCGGCCGCTTCGATCCTCGTGCAGCTGCTTTATGAAGGCGTCGTCGGCGCAGTGCCGCAGGAAGCCGCTGAAATTTTGTTTTTCGGCTTGATGACGGACTCAGGTTTTTTCCGCTTTCTTACGCCCGACGATGCAGAAATCTTCAGCGGGGCGGCTCGACTGGTACATGTCGGCGTTTCTCCGCGCAAAACGTATGATTTAATGACCGGCGGTAAGTCGTGGACTTCGCGCAAGCTGCTCGGATTGATGCTTGACCATGCGGAGCGCCATCTCGACGGCAAACTGGCCATCGCCTATGAAACGCAAGAGGAAACGCGTAAGTGGGGACAGGAAGGCCGGGACTCCGACATGCTGTATTCGGCGCTGCTTTCGGTAAAGGGCGTTGAAGCTGCCGTCTTTGTGCGGCAGGAAACGGATGCCAGCTGCACGATCGGTTTCCGCTCGAAAGACCGAATCGACGTCAGCGCAGTCGCTGCAAAATTCGGCGGCGGCGGCCATAAAAACGCTGCGGGATGCAGCACGCAGGGAAAGATAAACACGTTAATTCCCGTCATAATAAAAGAATTCGCCCGCCAAATGCAGAACATGGCATAGAAATTGCGGATATTCTTGCGGTGCTGCAGAATTGTATTCTGAAATTTATCACCGCAAGGAATCGAAATGAATTTGAGTCAAGAGGAATTGGAAAATCTTCCGGACGAAGTGCGCGCCGGAAGGTTGACCGTAAAAGATGCGCTCGGAAAGCTTGCCGCTCTGATTCTCCAATCGCCCGGCCGCTACGTTGTTCAGCATGACGATGATTTGGTGAGCGAGGTGATTGTCGAGCTGCTGCAAAAAGGTTTTTCGCTGTTCGACCATTACGATAGAAAATTCGGGAGTTTTGCGGGATATTTTGCGTCTTACGTCCGGTTTTTATCGAAATCGGTGCGGCGGGTTTCTTCAAAGGAAGCGATGTCCGGCATCGCGTGTTGGGTTTCGCAGCAGGAGGCGTACAGCCGGGATGAAGCGAAATACTCCGAAAATGAATATCCGGCGCGGATAACGGCATTCCGCCCGTATTTTCCGCCGCGCACCGCTTCCGCCCCCTACCGGATTCGCGCGGTAGCGCACACTGCGGAAGAAAAAAACTGCGCATACCGCGCTCGCCCTTCGTTTCATTTACCTGATTTTTTTCAGACAAAACCGCCGCTGAATAAGCGAATCGCATTGGTGCTCGCGCTCAAATCCTCTTACTATCTTACTGATGAACACGTCGATGCGGTGAGCTCCTTTTGCGGCATTCCCAAAGATGAGCTGCATACCGCAGTCTCCGCATTGAAGGACGGCTTACGCCCGAAAATCGATAAATTCATCAAAATACAAGATAAACGGGCGCATGCGTACTTCCTGCACTGCAAATACCGCTTGCGGCTGCAATATCTCAAAGGAAATGAGGCGCAGACCGACGGCCGCCTGCACGAGCTGTATGAAATGCACACCCGTAATTGGCGGAAGACGAACAACTTGCTGCAAAATCATAGCTATGCCGTGTGTCCGAGCAACAAAAAACTTGCCGAACTGCTGCGGATCTGCGAACGGCAAATCGGCTACTACATAAACAGAGCCGATCGCCTCAAAGATTTGCGGAACGGCGGATTTGACGAGGGCGCGCATGAGCGCTAACCGGCTCGTCATACGTGCCGACCGGATACGTATTCGCCTCTGACAAAGCGTCCGCAAAAACGGCCAGGCGGTGTGGAGGCGACTTCTCCCGCCGCTTGGTGAAAATGTCACCGGTTATAGTCCGGCGGCAAATGCGTTCGGGCTATGGCCGGATTTTTTGGGGAGCCAATGCGGGGGAGGGGAGTCGAATTTGCGGTGATGAACGCTGCGTAGGGGGCGGTGTCTTCTCGCCGCTTGGTGAAAATGGTTCCGGTTATGGTCCGGCGGTAAATTCGTTCGGGCTATAGTTGGATATTTGCTGGGGCGATGCGGGGTGGGTAGTTGAATCGGCGGCGATGAATGTTGCGGAGAGGGCGGTGTCTTCCTGCTGCTTGGTGAAAATGGTGCCGGTTATAGTCCGGAGGTAAATGTGTTTGGGCTATAGCCGGATTTTTGGGTGGGGCGGTTGCGAGGAGGGCCGTTGAATCGGCGACTCTCCGTGAATAGCGTGCCGTCTGTAACAGAGGAGCGGTGGAATGCGGCTATTGCATGATGCAAGGCGCATTCAAGTGCGTATAAGCTGGTTTACTTTGGGGAGAGTGGATATGAATCGGTGGCGCTGAATGCCGCGGAGGGGACTGTGTCTTTTCGCCGCTTGCTGAAAATGGCGCCTGTTATAGTTCGGAGGTAAATGCGTTCGGGCTATAGCCGGATTGTTTGCTGGGGTGGCTGCGGGGGAGGGCCGTTGAATCAGTAGCGATGAATGTTGCGAAGAGGGCAGTGCCTTCTTGCGGTTAGCTGAGAATGGTTCCGGTTATAGTCCGGCGGCAAATGCGTTCGGGCTGTAGCCGGATTTTTTGGAGGAGCGGCTGCGGGGAGGCCGTTGAATCGATGGGAAACGCGTGGCATCTGTATCGGGTGCATCGGTGGAGTGCGGCAGCTGCTGCATATTGCAGGGCTCATTCAAGTGCGTGCAGGCCGCGGCGGGGGCAGCGTCTTCTCGCCGCTTGGTGAAAATGATGCCGGCTATAGTTCGGCGGTAAATGAGTTCGGGCTGTAGCCGAATTGTTTGGAGGAGCGGCTGCGGGGAGGGCAGTTGAATCGGTGAAGTGTTGGGAACAGCGTGCCGTTTGTATCGGGTGCATCGGTAGAATGCGGCTGTTGCATGATGCAAGGCGCATTTAAGTGCGTGCAAGCTGCTTTGCTTTGGGGAGAGTGGATAAATCGGTGGTGATGAAGGCAGCGAGGGGGCGGTGTCTTCTCGCTGCTTGGTGAAAATGGCGCCGGTTATAGTCCGGCGGCAAATGCGTTCGGGCTATAGCTGAATTGTTTGGAGAAGCGGCTGCGGGGAGGGCAGTTGAATCGGTGGCGATGAACACAGCTGAGGGGGCGGTGTCTTCTCGCTGCTTGGTGAAAGTGGTTTCGGTTATAGTCCGGCGGTAAATACGTTCGGGCTGTAGCCGGATTTTCAGGTGGAGCGGTTTCGGGGAGGCAGTTGAATCGGCGGCGCTGAACGCCGCTAAGGGGGCAGTGTCTTTTTGTTGCTTGGTGAAAATGGCGCCGGTTATAGTATGGCGGCAAACACGTTTGGGCTATAGCCGGATTTTTGGGTGGGGCGGCAGCGCTGAATGGAATAGTCAATATTAGTGCAGTGCCTAAATACCCCAAATGTATTTAAGCAACATCTTTTTTAGATGCTGCCTTTTCCCTGTATATTACAGGCGGCAAACCGTCGGGATTTACCGTCGTTACACGCTTCGTATTGTAATAGGCGAACGTGTACCGCCAGACGATTGTCTTGACTTTCTCCACAGTCAGTTTTGTCGTATCAAGCTGATAAATCTTTTCCTTTTTCAGCGTCGCAAACCAGCTCTCCATCCGTGCATTATCCCAAGGTTTATTTTAAGCGGTACAAATGGTACCGCTTTCAGCGTCGCAAACCAGCTCTCCATCCGTGCATTATCCCAAGGTTTATTTTAAGCGGTACAAATGGTACCGCTTAAAAACACGGCGAGTTTGCTTAACGCAAACATCGCGTATTAACATGTGCGCTTGTCGCGCACGAGAATGCAATAGTTTTCAGAAACTGAAGTTTCTTCAACTGTTGCATTTTAAGGAACATTTCCCGACCCCGCTCATACTTTGAACAGCGTGCAACTGTCCAAGCCTCTTTTTGTATTCACTGCTCGTATACTGACTTCCTGCATCGCTGTGGATTATCGCCCCGTCTTTTATATCAAAGTTTTTGTATGCCTCCGTTATCGTTTTTATGCATAGTTCCTTTTTCATGTTCGTATCCATCGCAAGAGAAATAATTTCTCCATTGTAGCAGTCTAAAAGCGGCGAGACATAAAGCTTTCCATCCTTACACGGTATCTGAGTTATATCTGTCAACAGTTTTCTCAACGGCGCTTGTGCACTAAAGTCTTGCTTGATGATGTTCTGCGGTCTTATCGCCTTTTTGTCCGCTTTTGTAAGACCGTCAGGACTTCTTCTGTCTTCATGCAGCAGATTTCCCCGTGCCATTACACGTCTTACCGTCGATAATGAACGCTTGATCCCTCGCTGCTCAAGCGCTATCTGCATACGCCTGACGCCGTAGTTTTTGTTTTCTTCATCCTCATCAAGAATCTTATGCATTTCAGCGAGCAACTTCTGCCATTTTTTCAACGTTCCTCTGTTCCGTTTCCATTTATAAAAACCGCTTTCACTGACCGGAAGAACAGCGCACATCATCCGTACTGAAAACTTCTTTTCATCGGCACGGCAATGGATGTAAACGAACATATCCCCGTTTTCTATTTCTTCCGGTTTTGAACGAAAAAAATGAGCGCGTCCTGGAGAATCTCATTCGCATTTTTAAGCTCGGCTATTTCTTTTTTGAGCCTGCTATTTTCTTTCTGAATATCACTATCAGCGTTCTTTTCTTCTTTGTTTTTCTTTGCCCGCCGCTTCCTCCAGCCTGCCACTGTTGCATTGGTGCGCGGAAAGCGCACATGTAAATAAGCGACGTTTGCCAAACGGCAAACTCGCAGTGTTTTTCAGCCGCGCTATTTTAGCGGCTGAAAATAAATCTTCCGTAGTTCACGTTAAGCTTTTCACACGCCTTCTTAACTCCGATGTCCTCCGATAGCTTTAACGCCTCGGTTTTGAAATCTTGATCGTACCTTTTCATTGCTTTTCCTCCTCTCTTTTTCGGCAATTTTGGCACTGCTCTTTTATTATATCACTCCACTTAAATAAACCTGTTCGGAAAATTCAGTTTCGGAACAGGTTACCTTGAAATACGACGTTCTAAATTGTGCTATTTGTACGATTTAGAACTCGCAGACTTGTTCGACAACGAAGTTATCGAACAAGTCTAATGTGCCGGTGCAGTGCATACTCGATTTGAAACGGACAAATATGTAACAAAGCAAAGTATTATATTTCAAGTAAGGACTTGAGCGCAGGGGAATTGCTTCATCATACAAGGATTGAATGGTCGGTGGAAACAATGTATTGACTTTTGGATGTTCTCTTTGATGAGGATAGATGCAGAGTTCAGAGTAAAAACATACAGCAGAATTTTAACATACTACGCAAGGCAGCGCTCAACCCCATATACAAGCGGGAAGCAGGGGCAATGCTGCCTTTGAACAACATTATGTTCCGCGCTCTTATAAACCCGTACTTTTTATTAACCGTCCTCGGCAAAAATTGATTTCCGTGATTGTCCTGTAAAACCTCTTGCACAGATTGCTTTTATCCGATATATTTTCCAAATATCGGTGCCGTACCCAAGTGGTAAGGGGATGGTCTGCAAAACCTTTATGCAACAGTTCGATTCTGTTCGGCACCTTTTACTTATCCATGATGGAAGATATAGCTATTTGTCTTTAAATATAACTAAAAATTCACTCTCCTCTTTTCATGGCCTACAGCAAAGATTTAAGACTTCGAATATGAAAACGGACACACATTGATGCAAGCCGCGACGGTATTCAGAGTACATATCGGAACGGTCACCGCATGGCGCGAGCGCTACAGGCAAATCGGCAACGTAGAAAGGAAAGTCCGGCGACCGATCAATAAGAAAATTATTCTCGAAAAACTCATTGAATATGTCGAAGCGCCCCCGTCGTTTACATCAAAGAAGCGAAAGTATTCGGCCTCTGCCCGTCGTCAGTGCTGAAACGTCTGCGCAAACTCGGCATCACGCGAAAAAAGTACGTTTTACAAAGAACCAGCTCCCAAAAAACTAGCGACGTATCCGGAGGGAATTAAAGACATTTCTGAAGAGAAGCTCATGTATATCGATGAAACCGGCGTTTAAACGCAGATGCATTCTCAATATGCCTTCACTCCTCGAGGAAAACAGATCACTATGCGCATCACTGGCAAGCGATGCGCGTGCATCGCCCTTTCCGCAGCTCAGTGCAATGGCAAATTAGTTGCTCCATTCTCTGACAGCGGAACGATGAAAGCGCCCTTATTTGAACAATGGTTTAAGGATGAGCTGTCAAAGCCTTACTCAAAGGCCGTGTCATTATCATGGACGACGCAGCTTTCCATAAAAAAGGTATTGCATAAAATTGCGAAAGCGTACTCACAGACATTGATTTTCCTGCCTCCGTATTCGCTGGAACATAATCCTATTGAGCATGCATGGAGTACTTTGAAGCGGAATATTGCAAGTAAAATGCATTAGTATGGTTCCGTGTTTGAGACGCTCGATGCGATTTTATAAGGAATGTAGCCATACCATCCGGCGTGTTATGGCGCTCATAAAGCCCGATATACTCCAGGTCCTTGTAAGCGAATGGCATAAACTTATCTCACAAAACAAAACACGCACTATTCAAAAACTTATCAATATCGATGGAAAGTCCGTGCGCGACAATAAACGAAAAAATACTACTCTTTCACACATTGTCAGTGCATATTGCAGCAGCGACGAGTATACTATAGGGAGAACACTGACCGATGAAAAATCAAATGAAATTACCGCAATTCCTGAACTCTTGGCGAAAATCAGCATCAAAGGTACCGTTGTCACTATCGATGCGATGGGCTGTCAAATCGATATTGCCTCAATAATTAAAAAGTTAAAAGGCCGACTCTGTGCTTGCAGTAAAAGAAAATCAAAAGCGTATTTTAGCCTTACTGATATAAAGAACAGCTGAAAAACTCCTGCTGTTCTGTGCGTACCTTTGAAATAGCACTCCGACAAATGGAAACGCGAGAATAGTATCAAAGCGACGATATCTGTGGCGGGACGGGAAACTGAATTGGCAGGGATTAAAACAATCGGTGGTTGAAACGGCTACCGTCAAAGACGCAATAAACGTGTTGACTATCGATACTTATATATCTATTTTCCTTGAAATATAACTAAAATCCGTTATCCTCCCCGCATCGCTTATAGCAAAGACGTAAGACTCCGAATAATCGAATATGTAGAAGATGGACACACGTTGTCACAGGGGGTGGCGATATAGGGCAACCGGCAACATAGAAAGGAAGGTCTGGCGGCCGGTCAATAAGAAAATCATCCCGGAAAAACTCATTGAATATGTCAAAGCACATCCGGATGCATAGCTCAAAGAAATCGCGGAAGTATTCGGCTGCTGCCCGTTATCAGTGCTGAAACGACTGCGCAAACTCGGTATCACACGAAAAAAAAGAACACATTCTACAAAGAGTAAGATCTCGAAAAAGTAGCGGCATAACCGGAGAAAATTAAAGATATTCCTGACGAAAAGCCCGTATATGCCGATGAAAACGGCATCGAAACTCAGATGTACCGCCAATATGCCCGAAGTCCTCTAGGCCATCGGGTCACTATGCGTATCAGCGGCAAGCGTCATGAGAGAATCGGCCTTAGGGCTGAGCAAGGGAAAATTCGTTGCTCCATTCACCTACGGCGGAACGATAAAGGCGCTCTTGTTTGAACAGCAGTTTAAAGATAGGCAGCTTAAAGCCTTACCGAAAGTCCGCGTCATTATCATGGACAACGCAGCGTTCCGTAAAAAAGAGGGATTGCATGGAATTGCGAAAGAGCACTCACAGACATTAATTTTTCCTGCGGCCGTATTCGCCGGCACACAATCTCATTGAGCATGCATGGAGTGCTTTGAAGCGGAATATTGCAAGTAGAGTGTATCGGTACGGTTCTGTCGAGGAAACGAGTGATGCGATTTTATAAGGAAAGTGGGTATGGCTAAGATCAATTTCATCCGCCAGACTTGCCTCTGCCTGCGCGCGGTCAGTGAACTCGGTTGGTGGTAGGCGCAAGGCGCCGCAGACTGCCGTAGCGGGATCGAGCTTATCGGAAGTAATCCGCACTCGATAACAGAATACGTGCGGGGCGCTCTTAACATGACTGCGCATTGTTGAGATAACCTGCGTCTTAAAGTCTTGCGTTTTATTACCGAGTATGAGATTCATCCAGTTAGGGGCGCTGGATTCCCCCTTGCCCCTTTGGGGGCCGATGCGCGGCTGCACTCTTGCCCCGATCCAGCCTATTTGGATAGTGCGCTCTCCCGCGTAGTCCTTCACGCCGTCGGCGGAAGCTTTGCGCTCGGCGAAGTGCAGGCGGATTTGCTTTTTGAAGACTGCAAGGGAATCGCACTTGAGCTTCAGGGCGTGATCCAGAAAATCATCGACTGGACGGTCGAGCTGAACTTCGGCGAGGCTGAAAAACCGCCGCTTTTCCAGTTCGACATTGAACGGAAGGCAAGCTTTGAGCAGATCATGCAGGCGGTCGACCGGAAGATTCCCGTAAGCCGCTCGGAGTTATACTCTTCCTACGGGCTTCCCGAACCCAAAGACAACAGCGACGCGTTCGTCATGGAAAACCCGCAGATGCTTTTGAGCGACGGCGCACGGTCTTCGGGCTTAAAAAAACTTTTCATTCGTTTAAGTGATTCCGGCGCGCTCGAAAAGGAAAAGGGCAACGCCAAAGAGCTTGACTCGCTCTGTGGCGCGGCAAAAAAAGGCATTTTGCCGTTCGTTGAAAAGGTGGTGAACGCCTATTTGAATGCCGTAAAAACGCCGGACGATTTGAAGTTCGACGCTTTGCCTTCGCTTCCGCCGGACAGGGTTTTATTAAGAGTGTCGAAACGCTCGTCTCAAGCGCATTTTTGCTCGGGATTTTCCACGCAGTCGAGGAGCAGGGCGGAAGCAGCGACGCAGTCAACGCCGCTGACGAGACGGACATTCCGCCGATTCTGTTCTCTGAGGCGGTCGGTTTTTTGAAGTCGAAATTAAACCTGTTCAAAAACTTC
>CAUTZW010000062.1:0-15979 GCA_963543045.1 uncultured Treponema sp. | reverse complement strand
CGCCGGACTGGGAAGCGGCCATCGCAAAAAACTCCGCGACCGCAAAACCGGAAGCGGTCGCACGGGCGGTCGGCACGTTCAAAACGATGCTGGCAGCTCTCGTAAAAGAAAAGAAGTGGCCGAATGCGGACATCCGCTCCGCAGCCGATTCCGAAGGCCTCACCCCCTCCCGCACGCTCGAAAAAATCGCAGCCGGCACAGGCGGCTCCGCGTGGAAGGTCAGCGGAAACGGCGGGGCGTCCCCGGGACGGAAGGCGTTTTGAGTTGAGTGGGTGACGGGTAGGAAGGCGGCGGCATTCTTTGCCATGGGCAGTAGCTTCTGCGCAGAGACGGTGACCGGTAGCTGAAAGCGGCAAACACACTGCGGAGCGACGGTTGAGGGCAAGAGGCGGAGGGTGCAGTGGCATCTTTTGCCGCAAGCTGGTACCGCCGCACACATCCGTCCGGCGGTACGGCAAACCGGAGCACGCAAGCAGCCCGTGGAGGAGAGACACCGCTTTGCGGAACATGCACCTGGTGTAGCGGCAGTTGTTGCTGCGGGCGGCAACGACTGTGCGGAGACCACAGTCAAGCATTCGGAGGAGGCACTGCCTTGCGGAAAATGTGGCGAGTGAGGTGGCATTTTTTGCGGCGGGCAGGGCCAGTACGCACCGCAAATCACCGAAACGTCATTCGCCCGTCGCCGCTCGCCGATCGCGTTTATCCGAGTAATGTTCGCCGAAGCGAGGGATGGCGGGGGTTGCCTGCATACAAGGTAGGGGCATCTTCTACGCGATGGCAGCGCTCGGTGGCTGCAAGCAAGTGCCGCCACATATACCCGTCCGACGGTACACACACTCTGTCGGCCAGCAAAACCGCCGCGCACGCAGGAGCCTCTACGCACCGGCTCACCGAAACGTCATTCGTCCGTCGCCGGGTTCCGATCGCGTTTATCCGAGCAATGTTCGCCGAAGCGAGGTATGGCGGGTGTTGCCTGCATACGAGGTAGGGGCATCTTCTGCGCGATAGCAGCAATCGGTGGCTGCGGGCAGGTGCCGCCATCTATACCCGTCCAGCGGGACGGTTCACTCTATCGGCCAGCCCAACCGTAACGCACAGCGAGCAAAAGATTCTGCACAATGGCAGCGATCGATAGCTGCAAGCAGGTGCCACCACGTATACCTGTCCGGCAGTGCAGCTCAATCTATCGTCTAACAAAACCGCAGCGCACGGCGGGAGCATCTACGCATCCGCGCACCGAAACGTCATTCGTCCGTCGCCAGGTTCCGAGCGCGGTTGTCCGAGTAATGTTCGCCGAAGCGAGGGACGGCGGAGATGAGGGCTTTTGTGTATTCGTGCTGCGGGCGCGTCATGATGGCGGCGGCAGGGGCGGTTTCGACAATTTTTCCGCGATACATCACTGCAATCCGGTCGGAAATCTGCGAGACGAGTTCGATATCGTGGCTAATAAAAATAACGGATAGTCCCCGTTCTTCTTTGAGGCGGAGGAGGAGCGAAATAATCTGCGTTTGAATCGTAACGTCAAGCGCGGTTGTCGGTTCGTCGGCGATGAGCAAGCGGCAGTTTTGCGCCAACGCGAGTGCGATTCCGATCCGCTGCAGCTGCCCGCCGGAAAACTGGTGCGGATAGGCCGAAAGCCGCCCGCGCGGATCGGGGAGGCCGACCTCCTGCAAAAGCCGCTCGGCGCGGCGGAAGGCCTCCTCCTTCGTAATTTTGCCGTCCGTAACGCGGAAGGCTTCAAAAAATACGCTGCCAATATTTTGCAACGGATCGAACGAGCGCGCAGGTTCTTGGAAGATCAAGGCGATCTTTGCGCCGCGGTATGCGCGGAGCGCCTCTTTGTCGAGTGCCGTTAAATCCGTTCCGTCAAAGAAAATCCGGCCGCTTTGCCATGCATTCGCGCTCAAAAGCCCCGGAATGGCCGCCGTCGAAACGGATTTGCCGCTGCCGGATTCGCCGACTAATCCTAAAATCTCGCCCGGCAGCACGTCGAATGAAACGCCGCGCACCGCGTGTACCGCTTCCCGTTCGGTTCCCTTCAAAATGCAGAACGTTACGTGTAAATCGCGGACGGAAAGCAGCGGCGCTTTTCCGGTACGGTTTTCCGCGTCGCATGGCGCTTCGTCCGCCGCACCGCGCTCCGTCAGAATCGCGTTCCATTTGATAAAATCGCGCACGGTCTTTTTATGAAAAACCGCGTTGTATGGATCGAAGAAGTCGCGGAGGGCATCGCCCAAAAAATTGAATGCGAGCGTCGTCAGCACCAAAGCGGCCACCGGAATAAGCAGCCACGGATAGTTATGCAGATTCGACAAGGTGGAAATGTCGCGGTTTATGAGCGAACCCCAGCTCACCGCCGGATCGCTGATCCCCAAACCCAAATACGACAGCGTCGTTTCGCTCATAATAAATCCCGGCACGCTCAATGCGACGCTGACGATTAGGAGACTTGCCGTCTGCGGAATGATGTGGCGGAAGATGATAACGGGCGCGGGAATGCCTTCAAGCCGTGCGTCGAGTACAAAATCCTCCCGTTTTATGGCGTGAACGAGGCCGCGTATGGTGCGCGCGCTGCCGGGCCAGCCGACAAGCGCAAGGATGAGCGTGATAATCATGTAGGACGTGCCGGAATCCATGCGCGCGTTTAAAAGCGAACGCAAAAAGAGGATAAAATAGAGCGCCGGAATCAGCATAAAGAATTCGGCGAGGCGCATGATGCTCCAGTCGGCAGCGCCGCCCCAATAACCGGCGACGCCGCCGAACATGACAGCAAGAAAGAGCGAAACGGCGGTGGCCACAAAGCCGATCGTCAGCGAAATGCGGCTTCCGTACACGATGCGGCTGAACAGGTCGCGCCCCAAGTTGTCCGCGCCCAAAAGATAGACCGGATAGTCGGAAGATGAGGCGAACAGATGGCGCGAACAAGGGATGCAGCCGAGCAGCCGGTATTCGCTTCCTTTGGCGAACCAGCGCAGCCGGTGAATGCATTCGGCATCCTTTACCCGCGCGTACTGCCACACCGTCCGGTCGATGACGCGGTATTCGCGCACCTGTATGCCGTGCGCCGTCAGTTGAATGTTCGCCGGATGAAAGGTATTGCGCTCGAACGTAAGCGAAGCGGGATACGGCGCAAAGAATTCCGCAAAGAGCATAACGCCGTAGAGCGCGATAAGCGCAATGACCGACGCAAACGCAAGCGGCCGCGTCCGTAAATAGTCAAAAAATTTTTTCATAGCTTCTTCCTGTTTATTATGCCGGGCGAAGGCGATGCAATCGCACTAGTTTTTGCCGTAGCGGATGCGCGGATCAAGGACGGCAAGCAGAATGTCCGAAATAACCATGCCGGCAAGCACCAGAGCCGAAATAAACATACTGTTCGCCAGCACCAAATTAATGTCTTCCTGCAAAACCGCCTCATACATCAGCCGCCCGACGCCGGGGTAGGCGAAAATGATTTCAAGGATGAGCGACCCGCTGAAAAGCGATGCGAGCAGATTCGCGCTTCCGGTGATATACGGATTGAGCGTATTGCGGAATGCGTGATGCAGATAGACGCGTCGCTCCGGAATACCGCGCGCACGGAGGGCAAAAATGTAGGGCATTCCCATTTGATCGAGCATGGTTGCGCGGATCATGCGCATGGTTCCGCCCGCGCCGCCTAAAAATGCCGCAAGCAGCGGCAAAAAAACGTGGCGGCCGTAGCTGAACGCAAAACGCGCCGGATTTTCGGAAAACGGAAACGGCGGGTAAGCGGTAACCGGAAAAAGCCCCGTAACGCCTGCAAACAGCTGCAGCAAAATCAAAAGCAAAATGCCGGGAAAGGCGTGCATACACAGCGCAAAAAACGTAACGGCCGTATCGATTGCCGTTCCCGCCTTGCTTGAAAAATACACGCCGAGCAAAAAGGACGCGACGGTTATAAAGACAAGCGAAATAAGATTGAGCAGCACGGAATTCCAAATGCGCGACCGCAGCAAAAAGCCGACCGGCGCGCGCGAAACCAAACTGACTCCCAAATCATGACGGACGATAACGCGCGTCAGCCATTTGAAATACTGCGTGTAAAACGGCTTATCCAGCCCGAATTCCGCGCGCATCGCCTGTATTTGGTCCGCATCAAAAGCGCCGTCGTTGCGTGCGGCGGATTTTCCGCGCGTCTTACCGCCGTCCATGCCAGAAAGAAGATGCTGCGTCATCATTTGATCGACAATATCGCCGGGAGCCAAATCCATCAGCGCAAACAACGCCAGTCCCAGCAAAAACAAAAGCGTCATCATCGTAACAAGCCGCGAAAGAATAAAACCGGCAAGCGGCGCTTTCTTACGAAGCTGCACAAAGGGCGCCGCCGCAAAAGCCGCGACTGCAAGCGCATGTTTTTTTGCCGTCATCAAAACGTTCATACAATCTTCCTTCTTTATATTTTCCATACTATAGCGCCCACTCCCGCACCAGCGTGCCGTATTGAATGAATCGAAAAGACTTGCATCGCCGTGCTGCGCAATGCGTCCGTGCGGCACTGCAACCGCTTCCGGAAGCTGCAACATGCTCGCCGTGCCATGCCGCGCGTAATGTCAGCGTTTTTCCAGACTTCTCCGATCGGCCGTCCGCCTCTTAGTGTCGGTTATTTTTTCCGCCGCCCGATATCGTCTCTCCAACTTCTTACAAATCCGGCAAAACGCCCGCACCGTCAAAAATTCCGCAAAAATAACCGGTCGGAAAGCGCGCCGTTTTTATTGTCGTAATAAAAATTCGACAAATCCCACTTGTTGCGCACCGCTATAAAACTTTGCGGGCGCACCAGATAAATGACCGGACATTCGTCTAACAGGATGCGCTGGTATTCGTCCCAAATCTTTTTTGCCGCATCGAATTCATTTGTGTAGCAGCCCTCGTTGTACAGATAATCGATGCGCGCTTCCCACGCCGTCGCCGGTTCCTTTTGCAGCGGGTACCACAGATGCAAATTGCCGCCCGACGGCCAGACATTGCTCCCCTGCGACGGAAACAAATTCACCCCCAACGCAATGATGACGCTCTGCCAGTCATAGGTGGCCGTAAGCATTTCGATGATTTTCTGAAAGTCGAGCTGGCGCACGGATACCGTAATGCCGACTTTTGAGCATTCATCGGCAATTATCTGAGCAATATCGTTTGCAATCGTATTTGCCGAAGGAACGGTTAAATCAAACTCGACGGGAAATCCCGCTTCATCGTGCAAAACGCCGTCCGCCGAACGGGAAAATCCCGCCGATTCCAGCAGCATCAGCGCGCGCTCCGGCGAAAACCGGTAGCCGGTGACAATGTTTTTATCGTAATACGGATTGGCGGAAGCGAAAAAGTCGTATTTCGGTTCGGCAAGCCCGCGGTACACTTGTTCAATGATGCGTTGGCGGTTCAGCAGACAGCTCATCGCCTGCCGGAACTGCTTGACGGTAAAGTAGCGGTAGAATCGGGACGCGGCATTTTTCGGATTTTGGTTGAACGACCAAAACATCGCGCCGAGCGAACCTGCGGCATGAAACACCGTATAATCGTCCTTTTGATTTTCAACGACGGCGCGGACTTCTTCCGGACGCGGCCCGTACGATTCGATCTTTCCCTGCTTAAACAGCAAAAAATCCGTATTTTGATCCCCGACAATTTGCAACGCCATGCGCTGCCGGTAGGGAATGGAAATGCCTGCGTTGTCCTTTTCCCAGTAATGCCGGTTGCGTTCAAGCGTTACGCGCTGGGCGGGCGCATATTCGGCGATGTGCCACATACCGCATGACGGAATCGATTTGGGATTGCAGTCCGCGCCGAATAGATTTTTGACGCCTTCGACGCCGCCGCTTTCTTTTGCGGGACGAAACAGAAACGACGGACACGGCCGCATATTCGTCGACAGGAGCGGTTCGGCGACAATGCGCGGAAAGCGGAATTCAAAGGTTTTATCGTCAATTTTAACGCAGTCGATATGCCGCTCGCTGCCATCGCTCATCGTAACGAACTGCTGCTGATAGCCGCTGCTGGCAAACCGTTCGTCGCCTGCAATTTCATTGTACCAAAAAATAAAATCGTCCGCCGTAACGGGCACGGTCTCTTCGGAATCCGCAAACGACCACACTGCATCATCGCGCACGGTGTAGCGCACCGTCAGCATGTCCGCCGCCCGATTGGTAAAAATCTCAAAGAATGCCAAGCGCGCCTTCCACGTGCGGAACGTCGGATCGTAGTCAACCAGTCCGTCAAGCGTGTTGTCGATGAGCGCCGCGCTGGTTCCATCCCGCTCCGCCACCAGCTGATTGAACGTTTTGGGATCGCTGAGCATCGTGTCGTTCCACACCCCGCCGACCGCTCCCGTTTTGTATTCGCCGCCCGCCCACGGCTTTGACACCGACTTTTCAATAAGCGCCGCATCGCCGCCGGAAAGAGCTGCAATTTCTTCAAGCGTCAGCTCCGGCGTTTTTACGCACGAGACGCACAGCAGCGCCCATCCCACAGCGGCGAACCGCCTGCAATTCTTTTTCATGCGCTATCTTTGCACAGCGTCCGCCGGAGGGTCAATACGGACGCTGCCCGTAAACGCATTGCCGCACAACCGGTATGCAGTCAGGGGCGCCCCCTTAGACACTCCGCTTACGCGAAAGGCAAGGCAGCACCCTGCGCCATAAGGCGTAAGAGCGGCGAGATTCCGGAACTTATTATGGAAGAAAGCCCTGCATTCCGCTACCGCATCAAAAATAGGCTTAGGAAATTAAACATAAAATGCGCGGCGGCCGCATTCAGCACAGCGGGCAGACCGAGATACCGGTGCGCCAAAGCGAACAGCAGACCGACTACAGCATCAATGCTGATTGCCGCCGGACGAGGCAGCGCGGCAGTTTGAGAATGCGCGTAGTGTCTGTTACCGCATCAAAAATAGGCTCAGGAGATTAAACATAAAATGCGCGGCGGTGTTCGTCCACAGGGCCTTCGTTTGCCGGTAGCAGACGGAAAGAAAAATGTGCGCGGCGGCCGCATTCGACACAGCGGGCAGACCGAGATACCGGTGCGCCAGAGCGAACAGCAAGCCGACTGCGGTATCAATGCCGATTGCCGCCCGACGAGGCAGCGCAGCAGTTTGTGAATGGGCGAAGTGTTTGTAAACGGAGAGCGTAAGGCAGCGCGCAGACTCCGGTAAAAATACGCGGAAAATCGCCTCTTCGGTAAAAGCGGAACACGCAAAAGTCGTTATGCAAAACAGGAATTCAAAAGCATTCGCGGGAAAGGCCGGCGGGGCGACGGGGCTTTCGTATTTCAAAAAATATGCGGCAAGCTGTATCGCCGCAGCCGTTACGCACAACGCGCCGAACGCAATCCACATCTTTGCCGAATCCATGACAAGCTGCATCTTCTTTATGCGGCGCGCTTTATGCGCTCCCCGCCGGTACTGCAAAATTGCGGCAGCTGCCGACGCGTAACACAGAGCCGTCCACGGGAATGTCCACCGAAACTGCGGAGAGGCGGACGTCAACAGCGGCGGCAGCACAAAAACCGCCAGCGCGACGGCAAAAAGAAGCGTTTCCACAAAAAAAGATTTTGATTTCATCGGCAGTTGTGCTATTATACGTCGATTAAGGATTTTATGTATATATGTATTTAATAGCGGCGGTTTTACTTGCAGCGCTGGTATCAGCGGTTATTATCAAACTATATTTTGTCTTCAAAAATCAAGTCGAATTTTATTCGCTCGGAAAAAAACAGGGATTCAGCTCATCGGAATTGACCGAGCTTTGGAAGGCGGCGGAAATGTGCCCCTTCCGCCCGCAAGGCAATATGTTCCGTGATAAAGAAGCGCTCAGCACCTGCATAACGCTGCTCAAAGCGCAAGCGGAGCTTTCCGGCGGCACGAATTCCGAAGACCACCAGCAAATGCTTTCAAAACTTTACCGGCTGCGCACGGAACTTGAGCAGGACGACGCCCAAAAACGCGGCATTACCACCACCTATGTGCTCGGCGAAGGGCAAAAGCTCTGCGTTATCCTGCCGGGCAAAGGCGTTTTCTTTTCTGAAATTATCCGCAACACAAAAGATATGATGATACAAATGCCGACGCAAAAAGGCTCCGCGCCGGTTCCGGTCAACTCGTGGCTCGGCAAAGACGTCAACGTTTACTTCTGGCGGAAAAACGATGCGCGCTACGTCTTTGACTCAACCGTTATCAATGCCGGTTCCTACGCCGGAAAACCGGTTCTCCATCTCGCAAACACCGAGCAGCTGTCCCGGACGCAAAAACGGAACGCGGTCCGCGCCAAATGCAGCATCGCAGCCTCTCTCTACATTCTGACAGAACCTGCGGTTGACTACAACAAAATCGAATCGAAACCCGGCTACAAATGTATGCTCGAAGATATTTCCGAAAAAGGCGCGCTCATCCGGGTCGGCGGCAAAGGCATCCCGAATGTTCGGATAAAGCTGCAATTCCAGCTGGACAACAAACTGATTGTCATGTTCGGCATTGTGCGCACCGTCGAATTAAACCGCACGGAAAACCTGTCGCACCTGCACTTTGAATGCACGCACATCGAAGCGTTTATGCGGAACATCATATTAAGCTACGTTTATCGAACGCTTCCGGAAGAAGAAAAAGAGATTCTTGAAGCCATGCGGCTCACCGACGGAACGGAAAACAAAAGCGCCTACAATTAACTGCGCGCGAGGGCAAAACAGTGAAAATGCATACCGATTCTTTTACATCCGGCGCTTTCCGGCGCGCGCTGCGGCACATTGCGCTCTGCCTTGTTGTGCCGGCGGCATTGTACGCGGCGGACGGCGTTTCCGAAAACCGCAAGAATTTTGTGCGCGGCAACATCGCCGACAAAACCAACGCCGTTTTAAAAGCTGCCGGCGAAGATAAAGCCGCTCTTTCATTTGCGGCGATTGATTTTGCGGTTTCCAACAAGGACGTGCTGGGAGACGACAAAGAATTGACCGCGCTTGCGCTCGCGGGAATTTTATCTTTGCCGCCGGAGTCCGCAACCGGAAAAGGCGCGTACAGCAACGTTGCGCTGGAACAAAAGCTCCTGCTCATCTACAGCTTGTACACTGACGATACGGTAAAAATCGCCGTCCTCACGCAGATGGAAAAGCGGCATCTGGCGAGCGCGGAGCTTGCCGCTCTGCTGAACGATTACATACAAAAGGACGTTACCGCTGCGGCAAAGACCGCGCTTACAAAAACTTCCCTGTCGGTATTGGGCGCAATCGGAAATGCCGAAAGTTTTTCGATTCTGCTCGACCGCACGGACGCTCCGGCGTGGAAGCCGTACCGCGACGAACTGCACAAATCGCTCGAATCGATTGCCGAACGCTGCCTTCCGCACATCCTTGAACGCATCAACGCGGGGACAAAGCAGGAATGCCGCAAGATTTTCGACGTAACCGCCGCACAAGGCGCAGGTCAGCAAATTTTTAAGGCGGAAATTGCCGAAAATGTGCTGTCTCGTGCGATATATATGGCAGAGAACAGCACGCCTGACGCACCGCTGATTGCCTTGCAGCTCGATTCGTTCCGGCTGCTGGCGCATTTCAAATGGACGCGCGGCTCTAAAACCGCCGCAGCCTTTTTTGAAACCGCCAAAAAGGAGTATGAAACCGGCGCGCTCGATGCGGACGGATTTATTGCCGTCGTGCAGGGGCTGCCGGAAGTTGCGCCGTTCGGCAGCGCGCCCGCGCTTTCCGCCTATCTGCAAAAGATGACTAAGGAAGCGGAGGGCGCAAAGGCCGCGTCTACGGAGCCGGTTGTTCTCGCAATTATATCTGCGCTGGAGCTCATCGGTGATAAAACTGCATTCGACCCGCTGCTTGCGGTCATCAACAATTACAACTATTCGGAAACAGTTGTCGCCGCTGCGCGGAGCGCATTGGCAAAACTGAAATGGTAAGAATCGACTCGTTTTTTAAAGATTTTTTTTATAGCCCGCTCATCGGAGCGGCCGCAATCTGTTCGCTTTTAATCTATACGGGAATCGTAAAACGCCCCGCACACAATACGTTCCGCTCGCTGCTGCCGCCTGAGCAAATCTGCCGACTTTCGGGAACGGTAGTTTCAAATGCGGCAAAAGGTTCGGGCAAACAGGCGTATTTTGCAGACTTTCAGCCGGTTCTGGCGGAAAGCAAAACGGGAATCGGCTCCACATGCACGGGAACCGTTCGCATTTCCATTCCGGCGCACATGGCGGAAGCGTTCTTTCCCGGCAAATTATATTCGGCCGCAAAGACCGGCAGCGCGCTCATCTGCGAAAAAGGCGCACAGCTGGAAGTTTCCGGATCATTTTCCAAAGACGCCGGCATTTTTTTCGTAAAAACCGCCCGGCAGTGCGCATGGGAGCAGTCCCTACGCGGACGCGTGCAGCTTTTCCGCGCAGTATGCCGCGCGCAATTCCGCCGGATGCTCTTTGTATGGGGAGATGCGGGCGGACTGCTCTTGGCATTACTCTCCGGAATGCGCGAATACACGGACGCCCGCATCGTTACCGCATTCCGGAACGCCGGACTTTCGCACATTCTTGCGCTATCCGGAATGCACCTGTCGCTTTTTTCGGGAATGGCAGCCTTCATCGGGAAAAACACCGGCGGGCAACGCATCGCGCCGATCGTGCAGTTTGCGGCGATCATGCTGTTTACGTGGTTTGCAGGATTTTCGCCGTCGCTTTTCCGCGCCTTCTTGTGCGCACTGATTGTTCTTGCGTGTCGGTTTTGCAAAATTCCGCCGCTCGGTATGCCGAATGTCCTTGCGCTTGCGTTTTTGATTCACGCAGCCCTCGTTCCGACGCACCTTTTCAACGCGGCCTTTCTGCTTTCATACGGCGCGCTCGCCGGAATCCTCTTGTTCGGCGAATTGTGCACGCGGGCCGCCGTTACGGTATTGCCGCCCCCGCTTGCCGAACCGCTCGGCGCCAGCGTCGGCGCACAATGCGGCACAGCCCCCATATCGCTCGCGTACTTCGGCGCCTTCGCGCCCATCGGGGCCGTCTCAACCGTAGTCGTCTCCCCCGCCGTCTCGTTTTTTATCTATTCGGGGCTCGTCTGCATCGTCATCTGCCTTGTATTTCCTGTGCTGACGCCGTATAGTGCGGCCTTCATGGGAATCCAATATACTCTCATCAAACGGCTTGCCCTGCTGTTCGCAGGCTTTCCGTTCATTTCGATTTGAAGGAAGTGCACGGCATGAATGAAAAAGGCATCGATTACAATTCACCGGCGGCATTAAAAGCGTACTTGGAGCGGAACGGGCTGGCAATGCAAAAGAAATTCGGGCAGAATTTTTTAGTGAACGGCAAAGCGCGCACGACGCTTGCCGACTCGCTCGCCGTACAAGCCGGAATGCGCGTGTGGGAAGTTGGGCCGGGACTGGGCGCAATGACGAGCGAACTGCTCAAACGCGGGGCGATTCTTACCGTTTTTGAAATTGACCGGGGCTTTATCGACGCGCTCAAAGCGCTCTTTTCCGAATACGAAGCGAGCGGCGCATTGCAGATTGTTGCAGGCGATGTCTTAAAAAACTGGAAGCGCGGGGCCGAAGCGCACGGTATGCCGGATAGATTTTTCGGAAATCTTCCATATAATATCGCCGCATCGCTTATCGGCGACACAATAGAAGCCGGCTGCCGTTTCGAGCGGGCAGTTTTTACCGTACAAAAAGAAGTGGCCGAGCGGATGTGCGCCCGAACCGGCTCCTCCGACTATTCATCGTTTTCCGTGCTATGCCAATGGGCATACCGCATCAAACCGGTTATCGACCTTGCCGGCGGCAATTTCTGGCCCAAGCCGAATGTCGTTTCGCGGGCGGTCGCAATGGAACGCACGGAAGACTATCCGCGCTGCGAAAATCCCGCATTGTTCGCGTCCATGCAGCGCGCATTGTTTGCCGCCAGACGTAAAACGGTCAAAAATAATCTGACGCAATTTCTGTCCAATTCGGAAAAGGCGCAGCGCGCACTTGAAGCCGCGAATATTGCGCCGTCGCTCCGCGCCGAAGCAATTCCCATCGCAAAATTGCTGGAGTTGTCTGACGTTATCAATGCTGATATACTGCGTCCATGAAAAACAGTGTTCAGGAAAATCTGAAACATATTTTGGCGGAACTGCGGAACGCCGAACAGTCCGCAGGGCGCGCAACGCATTCCGTCAAATTGCTTGCCGTCAGTAAATTCCACAGCGCAGAAGAAATTATCGAAGCCGCAACAGCCGGACAACTTACATTCGGAGAGAACCGCGTGCAGGAAGCGGCTGCAAAATCCGCCGTAGTGCGCGCGCGCGTTCCGCAGGCAAAACTGCATCTTATCGGGCAGCTGCAACTCAACAAAGTAAAAAAGGCGCTCACGATTGCCGATTGCATCGAATCCGTCGACCGGATGGAACTGATTGACGAACTGGAAAAGCAGGCGGCAAAACTGGGACGCTACATTGACGTTCTGCTTGAATACCGTACCGGCGAAGCATCGAAGGCGGGTTTTCCCACGTTCGACGCGCTTGAATCCGCGCTCGCCTACCTTGCCGACGGCAAAGCCCCGCACGTACGCCCGACGGGTTTTATGACAATGGCGCCGCATACCGCCGACGAAGACCGCATCCGCCGCGCGTTTGCGTCGCTCCGAGATGCGCAGGAAAAACTTTCGGCATTATTTCCGCAATTCAATCTTACGAAACTTTCTATGGGAATGTCGGACGACTATAAAATTGCCGTGCAGGAAGGGTCAACGCAAGTGCGGATCGGTACGGCGATTTTCGGAAGCAGATGCGCGGATCACTAAAATGAAACGGAATGCGGTTTTTATTTTCGCGTTATTTTTATTCGGCCTGTCCGCGCTGCCGGTTTTTCCGGAAGACACGCCGGTTCCATATACGAAAGAAGAGTTCCCGCCGCTCTTGCGGGATATCCGGCGGGCGGAAATTATCACGCTCGGCGCGATGCCATTCGTCACATTCAACGTAACGCTCGGCTATTCCATCAGCAAATATGCGTCGCATAATTTCGATTCCGATTATTTTCCGAATCCCTTTGCAAAATCGTCCGACGCAAACACCTACTCGACCGATGAACAAATCGGCATCATCCTGACCTCCGTCGGAATCAGTTTTGGAATCGGCATTACAGATTTGATTGTGCACATTGTAAAGCGGAACCGCGCAAAGCGGCGGCTGCAATCGCAGCATACCGGACCGATAAAAATCAATCCGCTCACCGAAGCGCCGGAAGCGTTTGAAGTCGACTTAACGCCGCCCGACACCGCAGCGGCAGCTCCTGCAGAACAGACGCCCGCCCCGCAGACAACCGCTCCTACGGAAAATAAAACGGAAACGTCGAAAACGCCGCCGGCTGAGCCGCAAGCTCCGGAAGTGAGCCGCTAATGCCTTCGTTCTCCCTAAAAATTCCCGCAGACTTTGCACAATCCATGCGCTTAGACCAATATGTCGCGTCCGTGCAGGAGGACATGAACCGTTCGCATTTGAAAGCGGCGGCTCAGGAAATCCTCTTAAACGGCAAGGACGCAAAGCTTTCGGCGACGGTAAAAGGCGGCGACATCATCGACATTTTGTGGGAAGACGAAATTCCTGAAAACATCGAACCGGAAAACATTCCGCTTGCAATCGTCTACGAGGATGAGCGCGTAACCGTCGTGAATAAGGAACACGGCATGGTCACGCATCCAGCGGCCGGAAACTGGAATGGCACGCTCGTGAATGCGCTCTTGTACCGGTGGGGCAGAGAAGCGGTGCCGCAAATGCGGGAAGGGCGGCGGGATGAAATGCTGCAAAAGCGGCGGCCGGGCATTGTCCACCGGCTTGACAAGGACACGTCGGGATTGATTATAACCGCGCGGACGCATGAAACGGAGGAGTGGCTCTGCACCCAGTTCCGCGACCGGCGCATTCAAAAAGAATACCTTTGCATTGTGCGCGGGCGGCCGCCTGCATCCGCCGGAGATATTCGGACGCAAATTGTGCGCGACATGAAGAATCGGAAGCGGTTTAAGGCGGCGACCTCATCGGAAGACGGCAAGGCGGCGCGCTCGCTGTACCATTGCATTGCCTGTTACGGGAAATATTCGGTTATCCGCGTGCGCATTAAAACCGGCCGGACGCATCAAATCCGCGTCCACATGCGCTATTTGGGCTGCCCTATTCTCGGCGATAAACTGTACGGCAAAGCGGATGAGCTTTTTCCCGACCTGCCGCTGATGCTGCACGCGCGGAAGATGATCATAAAGCTCGCTCCGGAAGAAAAATACCGGCGCTTCCTCGCCCCGATTCCGCCGCGCTTTTATGCGGTACTCAAAAAACTCAAAGAAACCCACCCGCGCGAAACGATGCCCCGCGTACATCCGAAATGCAAAAAATAACGATTATTCGCCCGCCGACACCGGATTTTCCGTTTGCGGCGCTCTGCAAACCGTCCGGACTGCCGTCGGCTCCGCTCCAAAAGTGCGATTCCGAAAATGCGATTGCACAAGCGGCGGCGTTGCTTCCGGAATTACTGCGCGTGCACGGGCGGAACCCGTTGGAATGCGGACTACTGCACCGGCTGGACACCGACACGCACGGCCTACTGCTGGCGGCGGCAACACAAGATGCCTACCGTTTTTTGCTCGAAGCCCAACAGGAAGGACGATTTATCAAGACGTATCGGGCGCACTGCCGCATCGTGCCCGACAATGCCGCGCGGCTCGGCGGCTTTCCCCCTCCGGAAGCGAACGCGCTGCTCGAAACGGGCTCCGCAGAAATCCGCTCCTATTTTAGAAGTTATGGAACGGGAGGAAAAGCAGTCCGCCCCGTAACGGAGCAATCCGGCCGCGCCGCCGTAAAAAAGTGCGCCATGAACAAAACATACGCCACCTCCGTTTCCCTCCTGCACCGAACCGCCGATACCGCAATCGCCGAATGCACGCTCACGCAAGGCTACCGCCACCAAGTCCGCTGCCACCTCGCATGGCACAACCTCCCCATCACCGGCGACCCCCGCTACAACGCCGCTCCGCCTGACACAGCCCCCATGCAGTTTACCGCAATCGCCCTTACCTTCCCCAATCCCGCCACCGGCCGCACGGAACACATTGCACTGCCGGAAGAGTGAGCGGGCGGCGGACACGTCTGCGGTAGGCTGCATGACGTGCAGGGTCCATGGCGTGCGGGTTGTTTCCAGCAAACGGAGCGGGAGGGGGAGGATGCATTGTGTTGGCGGAAGAGTGAGAGGGCAAATGCCAGCGGAGCGGAATCCATGCACTTTATTGTACTCGCCTTAGCTTCCCCAGCCCGTAACCGATCGCACTGAACACATTGCAGTCTCGGAAAACTGAGCAGCCGACGGCTATACCCGCTATCTCCATGACGCGCAGGTTGCTTCCAACAGACGGAGCGGGAGGGGGGAGGATGCATTGTGTTGGCGGAAGAGTGAGTAGGCGGCGTGCCGCGCCTGCGAAAAGCTACATGGCGTACGGGTTGTTTCCAGCAGATGGAGCGGGAACGGGGAGGACGCATTACGTTGGCAGAAGAATGCGCGACCGGCATGCCTCACCTCCGGCAGCCGGCGAGCCGCATCCACAATCAAAATATCGATATAGTCGATTTGATACTGCGTCCCGTCTACCCGCACACAGTGATACGGAATATCCGATTCCTCGTCTTTTCCGAACATCTGATCGGCAGAAAGGTGGCGAGCCTTTTTGCATAACCTTCATCTCGACCATTCCGCTCAATTTGCCCAGAAAAAAATCCCCGCGCGCAACGGAACCGGAATAGTGTTTCAATCGCCGACTCATCCAGTGTTTCCGCAAAATGCTCCGCCTGAGCGCGAATAGCGGAGTAAGTTTTTCAGCGCAGGCCTGTTGATTTCCCTCTGCGTTAAAAAAAATAAGCCGGAAAGCATTATTCCAGCTCGGTCATATGCGATATTGGGATTGAACCAATGACATCTACCGTGTGAAGGTAGCGCTCTACCGCTGAGCTAATCGCACAA
>CAUTZW010000061.1:0-16313 GCA_963543045.1 uncultured Treponema sp. | reverse complement strand
CAATGACCTCGCGCGGAAGAATAAGGATAGTATTGAAGGGCTGGCCGGGGAGGTGCGGAAGTTTAAGGTATGAGGCAGGCGGGAAAAAAGGACGTCCATGAATGAGGTTCGGCCGCCTGCCTCCAGTTTCGCTCGCGCGAAACTGGCTAGTGAGTTGTGGATGTCGGAGAGTGAGAAAACAAGCCATCTAGCCAGTTTTGCCTATCGGCAAAACTGGAGGCGGACGGCCGACCGATTTAAGTCTCTAAAATACAATTTTTCCGTCCGCCCAAACTCGGGCAGGCTGCAAGACCGGTATTTGTCTTACGGTAAATAGCAGCAGCCTGCACATGAGCACGGGCGTGCAGCAGATTAACAACGCGGTGCAGGAGGTCAACGAGCTGGCGCGGAAGAACAAGGATAGTATCGAGGGATTAGCGGGGGAGGTACGGAAGTTTAAGGTCTAACCTACAAGGGAAGGAGAGAAACCCCCGTTCGGAGCGGCGGTTTCTCTCCCTCCCTTAAACCCTCCCACTCTTCCGCGCCCCGCTTAGGGGAGCACCCCCTAAGAACCCCCAGTGAGTTGCGGCCACTTATTTCTAGTCGTCAGACAAGCATTAGCCGCAAATGATTCCGCTTGGTAACTCCACTTCAACCGGCAACGACTTTGCCCCAACACGAGCCATCTAGCCTGTTTTTGCTTCCAGCAAAAACAGGAGGCGGACGGGCGAGCCCATTCCAGCATCCACGCGCCCATTTCTCCGTTCGCCCCGCCCCCCCTTACTTCAGCGCTTCGTACTCTGCGGTGCGGCGCATGGTTTCTTTGTTTACCGTGCTTTCGCCGTATTCTTCGACAAGGGTGAGGTGTTCGGAAAGGAGACTTACGCCGAATGCGATGCGGCGGCCTTCGATGCGGTTTCCGAGGCATTCGAGAATAGTCGGCAGCATGTCATACGAGGAAAACTGTCGGTTCTTTTGCATATCGATCGATACCGGAACGGCCGGATTGATAAAAATGTCGAGAAAGCGCCGTCGCTCGTTCACCTTTGCAGGCGGCAGGGGGCTAAACGCCTCGATAAAATTATTTTTCGGCGCATTGAGGTAGCAGTGGTCGCCCATAATCACAATCATCGTGTCGGCGTACCAGCTTTGCGCTTTTATCCACCCGATAAAGTCGTCAACCTGCCGGTCGGCTGTACGGAGCGCATCCATCATCGGGTGCGGCATTTCACGCGGCGCGTCTTTGGCCAAATAGCCGTACGGAAAATGCGTGTCGACCGTCAGCATGGCGTAGCAAAAGGGTTTGTCGCCTGCGCCAAGATCCGAAAGCTCTCTTTTTGCAAAGGCATAAAGCTTTGCATCCTCAAATCCCCAAAAGACCCGATAGCTTTGCGGCAAAAATCCCTGCTGTTTGTACCAGTTAATGTCGTGAACCGTAAAACCGTGCGTTTCAAGAAAGGCATCGCGGTTTTCAAACTGCTTTTCAGAGCCCATCGAAAAAATCAAATCATAGCCCTGCTTTTTCAGCACATCGCCGAGCGATACGGCACGCGGCAGACACGTAAGTCGTTCTCCGTTATCTCTAAAGGGATTAAAATACGGAAGCGCCGTCAGCTTTGAAAGGAGCCCCGCTCCCGTCCATGCCGTTCCTTCAAGATTAACGCCCCCGCCGATTTCCGCAGTTCCGCTAAAGTTGACCTGCTCTTTGGCCATGCGGCTCAGATTCCGAATCAACTCCTCCTTAAAAACGCCGCCGTCATCAATCGTCGTGTAGGATGACTCCATCGATTCCATAAAAATCAAAATGAGGTTGCGCTTTTTCTCAGGCGCGATGATTGTAATGTTCTCAGGCGCGACATAATTCTTCCGATAAAAAGCCGATGAAAGCGGCGGCCGCTTCACTTCCCGCGCAAAATTGATGTAATTCCAAAATTGAAAGAGCACGATGAATACGCAGAGCGCAGAAAGTAAATACAGCGCCGAAAACGCAAAAACTTTCCGCCCGTCAATGCGCCGTCTCTTTTTCCGCAGCACAAAAAGGAGCGCGCGGTAGAGGGCGTACAGCAGCGCCATCGGCACAATAATGCCCCGTATCCCCGACGCAACCGTTTCCGAATCAAATCCCGACGTGTCGGCCGAAAGAACCAAATACACTGTCCGGAAAGAATCCATCGGGTAAAAGCGGCGCGTCCAGCGCATGGCAAAGGTCATAAATGCGGCGGCAAGAAAAACGACATCGGAAAAAAAACAGAACAAAAAAGCGGGCAGCTTCTTTTTTAGACTCATATGGGCACCTATCTCAAATATTCTGCAAACAGCATGAACGGAAAACACCGGCCATCCTGTTTGCGGGTGGAGAATATAGCGCATTTTTGGGGAAAGTAAAACGTTGCGCGTTCTTTTGCACGTGCGGTTAGACAGTTCTACACTTTTTGTGTATAACCTTGCTTCAATTATGTTCAACAAAAGAAGGATATGCGCTTTGATTGCGGCAGTATTATTTTACGGCGGATGCGCGCAGCGGACGCTCTTTATGCCGCAAAAAGAATTCAAGGAGGACACTGATTATTATATCGCTTTGCGGAAGGCGCAAAACGGAGAAGCGGCGGAGGCGATGCGCCTGTTTACGCGGGCGGCAAAATACGGCTCTCCGTATTGCGCGCGCGCAAGCGCACAAGAGCTTACCCGCATCGGCAACGTACAAGAGCGGAAGAAAGCCTGCATGAACCTTGTTGCCGCATACGACGATGACGGCGCGCGCCTTGTCGCAGCACGGGAACTGTTTTCGGAAGGCGAATATGCAAAAGTCATTTCGATTACGGAAAAAGTCGATCTTTCAAGTTGTCCGGACGCATTAGCCCGCATCCGCCTTGAAGCGATGCAAAAAAAGAGCGACGGCAGACGGTTTACGGAGGCGCTCGGCTGGTTTTTGAAAAAAACGCTTTCGTCGGAGCATTATCAATTCTTTCAGCAGCTCAAAGCGCTGCATGAAAATCCTCCTCCGCTCACTGAAGAGCGCACAGATGGAGCCGAGACGCTCGACGCGTTCGGCACGCTCTATAAAACGGCTGACTTTAGAATCGATGTATATAGAAGAAATTACAGCGCGGCGTATGACAAATGGAAGCAGTCCCGTGAGTTTTTTTCCGGAAGGGAGCAGCTTTTGTCCGATATCGGCAAAGCGCTTTTGTACGGCAGCAAGGATTTCGTCAAAAACGCTGCGCATCTTTCCGCCCGCGCAAAAGACAGCGAATCGGAAACGGTGCGCTTTTACGCGCATTTTTATGCGGCGAGGCTTTACGAATGGACGGGAAACCGTTTTACGCTCGCTTCAAACCACTATAAAGCGGCGATGGACTGCGCGGCGGACGATGCGCAATACGACAACGCCCTGTGGTATCTTTTGAATCTCAATTTGTCGAAGTCGACGGAGCGGGCGCTTTCGGCGCTCAAAGAATATTGCAGCGCATGGCATGAACCGGAATACTTCGACGATTTTTTTGAAACTTTAACGCCGATTTTGTTTTCGGAGCGGATGTGGAGCGCCTTCGGGGACTTGTACAAGATGCTCGACGGACGCGCATCCGATGCGGCGACCGCAAAATTTGCCTACCTGTACGGGCGGCTTTTGACTGAAAAATGGGCTCCGGCTCCCAAAGAGCGCACGCGCTCGGATGCGGCGGCGGAAGCCTTTACGCGCGCGCTCAAAAGCGGAAGCAGCCTCTATTATAAAATTATGGCCGCGTATGCGCTCGGCATGGATGCAAGCGATACGGCACGCATTTTAACGGACGCTCATGCAGTGGAAGATGCCGAATGCGACCGGGATGCCGAGCGTTTTTTGCTCGGGTTTGCGGCATTCGGTTTTCCCGAAAGAATTTATCCTGAGTGGAAAGCGCTGCGTGCAAAAAACATAAGAGTCGGCGGGGAAACGGCGGAAAAACTTTCGGCCTTTTTGTACGATTGCGGGCATAAAAAGAGCGCCTATTACACGCAGAGCCTCCGGATTGCGGCAAGCGCTTTTTCCGGACGGAGCCTTTTGCGCACTCCGGAAGCACTGAAAACGCTCTATCCGCGCGGCTTTCAGCCGTTAGTTGAAGAGGCCTGCAAAAAATACGGCATTCCGGAAGAGGTGTTATACGCGCTGATTCGGACGGAAAGCTACTTCGATCCTACGGCACAAAGCGTTGCAGGCGCGGTCGGTTTAACGCAGCTCATGGATTTTACCGCCGCAGACATTGCAAAAAAGCTGCATTACGATGCGTATTCGCTCAAAAGTGCTGAAGACAGCATCGAATTCGGAACCTATTATGTTGCGGAGCTGCTGCCGCGCCTCGATAACCGGTGGCTGCACGTTTTTTTTGCGTACAATGCGGGAATTACGCGGGTCCGCCGCTGGGTGAGAAGTTCGCAGATAGAATTCGGGCGGCCGGTCGGCGCCGATCTCTTCCTTGAAACCGTCCCGTATGCGGAAACGCGCGGCTACGGCAGACAGCTCATCGCATCCGCGGCGCTGTACGCATATTTGTATCGCGGAACGAGCGTACATGATACCGTTGAGATGCTCATAAAAAAACACTGAACACAAAAAGCCCGGTGCACTCTCCGCCGCCCCTTCCGCACAACGGCCGCCCGTCAGTCGTCGATGCAGTAGCGCGCCCGACTCCGCTCCGTTTCAAATACATCTAGTGCATACAGCTCTGCGCGCGCTCCGTCGCTCCCGCTTGCCGCCCGGCCCACATCAATCCCCTGCTCCCCCAGCACGCTGACAAGACGGGAATAAAGGTAAAAGGCAATCCGTTCGGCGCTCGGATTACCCGCAAACGCTTCCAGATCATTGAGATTGCTGTGATCGAGTTCCGCACACACCGTCCGTAACGCCGCATCCAGCTGAACAAAATCGATGAGCATTCCGCCTTCATCAAGAAGCGCGCCGCGCACGTGGGCATACACCCGATAATTGTGGCCGTGCAGGTTTTCGCACGCGCCGTGATAGTCGCGCAAAAAATGCGCCGCACAAAAATGAGATTCAACCCGGACTTCATACATAGCATACTCCTCATATAAAAGGCTTAATTTCGAGTTTTAGAAATTCAAAGCTTATATTCTTCTCAGGCAAGCCTTAAACCTTTTTCAAGGAAGGACACCAGCTCGGAGTTCGAAGCCCGTAGGTTTCCTCCCTTGCCCCTCCTTCCCTGGGCACGACAAGGTAGTTTTTACGCAATTTTGCCGTACGGCAAAATTGCAGCAGACAGTCAAGTCTTACCTGCATTCACGTGCTCCTTTATCCGTCTACCCGATTGTCCGGTGCCGCTAGCCTGTTTTTCCGAAGGACAAACAGGAAGCGGACAGTCGGGCCCTTACCGCATTCGCGTGCCCATTTTCCCGTCCGCCGCGCCCTTTGGAATCCAAAATTATCTCCGTATTTTAATTTTTTAGGTGAGCTGTGTGCGATATTTATAAAAAATAGAAAAACTCGACATTCGACCTAAAAAGCACAGCGAAGAGCAACACCGAAACAAAACGCGCGGCATCCTTTGCATCCTCCCCGCTGGCAGTGCATTGGAGCAAAATCAAAGCGAAAAATCAAGTCGGCCGCAGCGGCTCCGAAATCCCCTCCCCTTTCTCCGAAGATTATGCGTAAAACGCAACAAGAAGCCGTGTGCGCAGCATGACGTGCGTTGTATGCGCATTCTTTTTATGATATTATGCCGCCATGCGAAACAAAGCGTTGATTTTCGTCCATGATACCAAAAATCTTATACCGCTTGCAGAATATGTAACCGGCGAAGGCTGGGAAATTGCCGCCGCAGGGATTGCAGGCGACTTTTTAAAGCGCAATGGTATTGCCTTTACCTACGAAGAATGCATGGGAGAAAAGCAGCCGTCCGTCCACATATACCATCGGCTGGTGCAGTCGGTACTGACGCCGGGAAGACATTTCAGCACGGAGCCGGAAAACTCGGTCGTAAAACTTGTCTGCGTCAATATCCCGCCCCGCTTCCATGACCTGCGGGACTTTCAGGATATCAGCCGCACGGAAAACTGCATCGACATCAGATATGTCGCGCTCATACGGGCGGCGGCAAAAAATCACCTGAATGTTTTAGCTTTAACGGATCCCGAAGATTACAAGGAAGCGATCATTCAGATGAAAACGGGCGCTATTTCCGAAGACTTCCGCCTCTATCTGGCCGGGAAAGCGCTCAATCTTGCTGCGGCAAACGACGCATCGGCGGCCTATTCGATTCTGAGCCGGAGCTATGAACAGTATTTTCCCGATTATTACCTTCCCGTCTACGAAAAGACGCCGGATATCCGGCAGGGAATCAATGAACATCAAGCGGCGAGTTTTTACAGCCTCAATATTCATCCTGACGGCTTAAAAACTTTTCAGAAAATACAGGGGAAGGAGCTTGATTACGCCATCTTCAAAAATGCGTTTACCGCATGGAAGACCGTCAGCACCTTCATCAAAATTATTAAAAATCCTTTTACCGTAGAAAGTACGGACGCAAATAACTACACGTTTACGACGCAGTTTACCCCGGCGGCAGGCTCCGTGTTTACCGTCGGCGTAAAAAACGCAAGCCCCATCGGAGCGGCTTTAGGCCCGAGCGTCTTTGAATCGTATAAAAAAACGTTCAACTGCGAACCTGCGGATTTTGACGGGGCGGTTTTAGGATGCAGCGCGGTTATCGACGGCATTACGGCGGAGGAAATTACCAAGATTCATCTGAAGGCGGTTGTAGCTCCCGATTTTACGAAAGACGCGCTCAAAATTCTATCCGAACAAAAAGAGCTCCGTCTCATAAGCGCAAACCGGCTTGTCAGCGGCCGCTTTGAATCCGTGTCGATTGACTACGGGCTGCTGGTTCAAACGCCGGACAACGAACTGTTCAAAAGCTGGCGCATCGTTACCCAAACGCGGCCCGCCCAGTCGCAAACTGATGCAATGGCTTTCGGCATGATGATTGCAATGACGGCGCGCTCCGATTGCAGTATCGTGGTGCTGGATTCCGCCGCAGTCGGCATCGCTTCCGGCCACACGAACCGGAGTAAGGCGGTGCGTCTTGCGCTTGAAGATGCAGCCGAATACGCCGCGCGCGATTCGGAAATTATCGATGCCGACTCGAAGATTTTAGTCAGCGATTCGGCCATTCCCTTCGATGAGCGGACGGCGCAGGTGGCGGAACACGGTATCCGGGCAATTATTCAAGCAGGCGGCACGGAAAGCGATGAAGCCTTTATTGATTTCTGCAATAAAAACGGAATTTCGATGGTATTTACCGGAATGCCGCACATTTCATTCTAACAGTTAAAAAATACCGATAAAAAATCGGCGCCCGCGAAGGGCAAGGAAAAAATCGTATGCTTTTTTATTTCGGCTCTCACTTTCAGTGCTTCTTTGGCCCAGCACGGCTTTTTCAGTCGTATACTGTGCTCATCGCGCTCGCTTTGTATTCCGGCTTCTTTGTGACCTTAAAACTGTTGCCGCTCTTTTACGCCGTTCTTCCGCATGACCGGGGGCGGGAATATACACTGACGGCGGAGGCGGCAAAAGGCAAACCGACGGGGGCGGGGGCGGTGTTTATCACGATATATGCGCTCATCTGCATTTTGTTCGTTCCGATGGGAGCCGTGCAGGGGGCAATCTTATTGCTGACGTGGCTGACCATGCTTACCGGTTTTTTGGACGATCACAGCGCCGTCAGCTGGGGCGAATACCGCAAAGGCGCGCTTGATTTACTGGTGAGTATTGCCGGAGCGCTGGCGCTGTATTACCGTGCGCGGGGAGAAGGCGGTACGGCATCCGTTTGGCTGCCGTTTGTCACGCATCCGGTGAGCCTTACGCCCGCCGCATACCTTACTATCAGCGTGATTTTATTATGGGCGTCAATCAACACGACGAACTGCACCGACGGCATTGACGGCCTTTCAGGAACGCTCGTACTCGTCGCCGTGCTGACGCTCGGCTTTCTCTTCTATTTTATCCTCGGACACAAGGATATCGCAGCCTACCTTTTGGTGCCGCACATTGCCGACGGAGCAAAGTGGGCGCTCATGGCCTTTGCGCTTTCGGGCGTGCTGATGGGCTACCTGTGGCACAATGCCTTTCCCAGCAGCGTCCTCATGGGGGATGCCGGAAGCCGCGCGCTCGGCTTTGCAATCGGTGCGGGGGTGCTCGTCAGCGGCAACCCGATTATGATTTTTGCAACATCGTTCATCATTTTTGTAAACGGCGGCGTGGGCTTGCTGAAATTAGCCTTGCTCCGCTTCTTTCACATAAAAATCTTCAAAAACATCCGCTTCCCCCTGCACGACCACATGCGGAAAAATTGCGGTTGGTCTGCAACGCAGGTGCTTTTAAAATTTCTCATCGTGCAAATGCTCATCACAACTGCCTTAGTCGGCTTGTTTTTTAAGGTGCGCTAGCGGCCGGTACGGTAAAGCGGGTTATACGGCCCTGCTTGCCGTCCGCTTTACGGCCGTCTTCCGGCACTGCATCCGCCGACATAGGTTTCTTCAGTTTTCTTCATGGAACCGGAAAAATCACAAATGCTCCGCGCCGCTTTCTTCCTCTTGAGAAAGCCAGTAGTACTTCCAGCCTGCGCAATGATAATTGTTGATATCGGTAATGTAGAGCTCCGCCTCGTCCTTTGTCAGATTGTGGTCGAATATTTCTTTGAGGTTTGAAACTTCGGTAGAAGTCATCACGTGAATAAAAAATTCCGTCCGTTTTGAAATACGGATATTGTCGTTTTTGAGGCAGGCGATAACGTCCATTTCCTTTTGCCGGATCGCCTTGTCGAAAATATTTTCATAGGAACTGCCGGTTGAACAGCACATAGCCAACTTCATCTCATCCCAATGCTCATAAAAAAAATCGATAATTTTAACGAACGTAGAACGGGACAGCTCGGCGAGGACGGATAATTCCGTCGTTTTCATGTTATATTGCGCGTAGTCCTCTGCCGTCACCCCCTGAATGAGATGCAGAAAATCATTTACAACCGTCCCGACCAGCGCATCGAACATGCTGTCCTTATTTTTAAATTGATTGTAAATCGCCCCGGTCGTCAATCCCACCGCCTGCGCAATCGATCGGACATTCGCCTTTAAAAATCCTTTGGCAAAAAATTCCTGCTTGGCGGCAAATAAAATCTTTGCCCGCGTGTTAAGCTCATCTTTGCTCACCAACACCTTATTTCCCATAAAATTATCCCTGCTTTTCATAAGACTAGTACTATTTGATAACGGTGTTGTTGTCAAGGCGCGTACCGCCTGTCAAGCGGCCGTTTACAGTTCGTGCAGCATTTGCAGCGGATTTTCCCCGGCATTTACTTTTTCAAACGCCTTTTTAATCATTCCGTCTTCTCCGATAAGATAGGTTGTGCGCACGACGCCCATAAACTTTTTCCCGTACATGCTCCGCTCTTTCCAAACATCGTAGGCTTGTATCGCAACAAGTTCCCGATCGGAAAGAATGATAAACGGAAGGGAATGCTGCGTTTCAAATTTTTTATGCGAGGCGACGCTGTCTTTGCTGATGCCGATTACGATCGCCCCTTTTTCTTGAAACTGCGGATAGAGCTCGGCGAATGCGCAAGCCTGCTTTGTGCAGCCGGCCGTATTATCTTTCGGATAAAAATACAAAACGACTTTCCGGCCGAAAAACTCGCTCAACGCGCGGAGATTTCCGTCTTGATCTGGAAGCTGAAAGTCCGGCGCTTTTGTTCCAATGGGCAGCATAGGTCCTCCTCAAAAAGGTTTTTCTAAAAATGAAACGAACGATTATCGCCCGTCTTGTATCGCTGCGGTCTTATTCTGCAGCCGAGTTTCCGACGCGCACGGATTTTCAAAAGCCGTCGGCGCTTAAAATTGCCAACCGACGGAAACGGAAGGCAGCAGCAGCCCCTGCTGATAGTCTTTTAAAAAGACGTGCGCATAATCTACGCAAATGTCCAGATACAACCGTTTAAGAATGTACCACTGGACGGCCGCACCCGCATCGATCGCCATATTTATCGAGTTGAGCGGCGCAGAGTTAATGTCGTTCGCAAAATGATAAGATATATCCGTCAAAATGAAAGTCCCCGCACCGCCGTGCGCTTCAAACATGAAACGATGCTTTATGATCGGCCGTTGGTAGACGAAATTTCCGAAGATATTTGTCATGTTGCCGTCAAGAGAATAGTTGTCGAACTTTGAAGACACCCGCGAATACGCGGCGCTCATGCCGAATCCGAAATAGCCGATTTTCCGCTTAAACGGAATGAACGTAAGGCGTCCTGCTGCGCTCAACGGAAAAGCATACGTATTCAAATACGTCGGAAAAATCTGCTCGTACAATGAAACGGGCAGCGCATAACCGACGGACACATCAAAATCCATCATCTTTTTAAAGCGGACGGTAACGGGCCCCTCCTCCGTTTCAAATCCGCCGGGGTTTGCAACATGAAAAAAATAGGAACCGGAATCCAGCGCCTCAATGTCGAAGGCGATTTCTGCCTTCCTCCCCGTATCGCTGATTTTTTTTATTTCACCGTTTTGCGCCTCTCCGCCGACGGCGCGGCGCAGGGTATATTTTCCTTCCGGCAACAGATTTTTCCCCGTCAGCGTAAATACGCCGTCATTTTTTTCTTCAAGATAGATGACCGAAGGCGATATTAAAGCGATTTCAGGCCGATACGCTTTGAGAACTTCAAAATACGTCCAGTCGGAAGCGCTTTCTCTCTTCCCCAAAAGATTAAAGACGGCAATGCGCCAGCGGTACTTTCCCGAAGGCATCGTCGTTTCAAGTTCGGTTTCCTTTGTTTGGATATGCAAAAATTCCTCAAACGGCGCATCATCGTCTGCTGCGTCCTCCGCAGTTGCATTTTTCTTTGCCGCCCGCCGTCCGTCCGCCATCCGCTCAAGTAAAACGTCGTAATACAAAATCGATTTAATCGGCTTCCAACTGAGCCGTTGGACAAACTCCAGCCCGCCTTCCTCTTTTTCGCGGATGTAATAGTTTTTGGTTTCTTGCGTTTTTTTTCGCTCTCCTTCGGCGTTTATTCCGGCCGCCTGACACAACAGCACGATAGCAGCCGGGATAAAAACGAAGCGCTTAATTTCCATACAGTATCCCCGAATCATTGAGCACCGGAGCGGTAATATCCGGCAGGTCGATTTTCATCCCCGCTTCGGCACGTTTTCCGTGCTGGAAGATGGAGCCGTCATCGAGCCTCCGCACCGCTTCGACGGAATACACAAAATCCCCGCGATCGATTTCCGCAAGATCTTCGATCGTAACGGACGTGCCGTCCAGCACGTTGCGCTCAAACACAATATCCCCCTCCGTTTGCCCAGCAGTGCGCATGATGACAAAAAAATAGTCCGTAGCGCCGTCAACCGGCTCCCATGAAAATTCCGCCGACCGCGTTTTTTCAAGATACTCAACGCCGAAAACCGTACCGGACGGAGGGGAAAGACGGGCAGTCGCATCGAGCGGCGGCACCGGCAGCACCGTAAAACGGCGGCTCTTTACTGCGGAAATATCGAATCCGTCATGCGTAAAGGCGCTTACCGTCCACGAATAGTCGCCTGCAGAAAGCGGCAGGAGCGTTACCGTGCGCGGCGGATTTTTAACGCGCATCACGACTTCTCCGCTTCCGCCGTTTTGCAGCAGCCGCCGTAAAATGAATTCCGCGCGCCCCGTTTTATCGGCGCTGTACCAGATTGCCTTTCCCGGTTCGAGCGCCGCCGAAATACCGTCAATCGTAGCGCCGTCTTCGGGAAAACGCAGCACGGCCGGATGCAGCTGCCGGATCGTAAAATAGCTTTCGCCGAGCAAACCGGTACGGCGCGTCGACGTATTCGTTTCATCGGAAAACGGCTGAATGGTCCAGCGGTACGTCCCTTCCCGAAGCTTATCCATGTCGATTCTCAAAGAAGAGGACTGCAATAAGCCCCGCTCAAAAATCGGCGTATCCGAACCGGCCGCATACAGTCTGAGCGTATAATAATCGGCGCCGCCGCTTGCGCCCCACCGAAACTCGTACGGGCGGTTTTGACGCACGACTGCCCGCCCACCGTTTACCGGCTCCAAACACGGAGGCGCCGTAAGCGGCGGCACAACCTCAAAGCGCTTGGCAGGCGGAGCGAGCGTCCGGCTTTCGGCATCCGACACAATGCGCCAGTAATAGGCGCCTGCGCCGAGTTTTACCCCGCTATACGACGTGGAATTGACCACCGTATCGTAGATCAAGGAGGTAAAGGCATCATCTTTGGCAATTTGAATTTTCGTTTCAAACGGCACATTGGACTTCCACGTAAAGCGCATATCATTGACGTACGCTTCTGCAACCCGGTAGCCGTCGGGCGGAAAGACCGTCCGCTGAATCACTTCTCCGTCGACGGCAAGAAAATCGCGCACTTCAGAAAGCGGCGAAACGCTCCCCTCCCCGTCCGTCTGCGTTACCGCCCAATACCAGTTGCCGTTTGCAATACCGTACTGCTGCGGCGAAACGAGAACGTAATTGGCCTGCGTACGCACATCGACGCGCGGATTTCGTAATTCCTTATTGTCCGCAATGCGGAACGTATACGAAGCGGCATCCCCGGACGGCTTCCACGAAAAACCGGTGCCCGTTCCTCCTGCCGCGACGTTTACAAAAGCGCCCGCCACAGGCTGCCTCAGCTCAAGCGCACGCAGCTCGTTTTGGCGCACAATTTCAAATGAACGGACGGCGGACGGCAGCGTCAAACCCGTATTGTTAAGCGCAAAATACGGCGTTACCCGCCAATACCAAACGCCTTCGCCGAGCTTTGAAATAATGCTCGACGGCAGCAAGGTGCGCTGCACAATCGTAGGGTTCGTAAATTCCTTGTTATCGGCAACTTCAAGTTCATAGGAAGTCGCATAATCGCTTTCCGACCACAGAAAGCGGATTGCCGGCGTATAAGAGCGGAACGAATAGATATATTTTTCGGCAGGAGCGATACAAAGCGGCGTTTGCGTGCGGAAAACCTGCACCTTCCCCGCGCCGAAGACTTCATCGGAATTGTCCGAGGCTACGATGCGCCAATACCATGCGCCGCCTTCAAGATCCGCCGAAACGGAAGTAATGCCTGAAAGCTCCATCCGCCGCTGTATGTCGGAAAAAGCTTTGTCGGAGGCAATTTCAAGCATGAGCGGAAGGGCTGCATCCGCCGTTTGCCACGAAAAATGAACGGGAACGGGGGCGGCGTCCTGCTGTAAAAACTTTGCGCCCGGAGTAGGAGCCGTTACCGCAAACGGAACGGAATCCTGTCCGTCGTCGGAATAGACTACGGCAAAGCCCGCTTCCAGTAGCTGCGGCGCGCCTTCTTCGTCTTGAATCGAAGCGTTTCCCGTCAAAAGATTGACCGAAACCTTACTGTTTATGCGCTCGCCTTCCGGTAAACCGACGTGCAGGGAAGAACCTTTGTCCGCGCGCACGCTCATATTTTTGGCCTTTACAATGGCTCCAACTTGCGCTTCGCTTGCATCGACGGTGATATCTCCAAACGATACGCCTGTTTCCGTCAATCCGTCGTCGTTAATAAAAACCTGTACCATTGTGCTTTCATGCAGCTCGATCCTGTTCCCGTCGGAAAACCACAGCGTCGCTTCGGAAAGCGGCGCCGTTCTGATAATGTCTCCGTTATACACCGGAGATTCCTGCTGCAGCCGATCCCAGACGACGCGCTCAAGAAAGCGCCGCTGAGCGGTTTTGTGCTTGAATGTAATAGTTGCGATGGGATTATCTTTTTTGAGTCCCTCGTTAAAGCTCCGCCAAAAAAGATTGAGATTTATGCCCGCACCGAAGAGCAAGAATAAGAGTAAAAGATAAAATGCGGCTGATTCGCGGTTACTGCTTGATTGTGTATTTTTTCTCTTCTTCATCAAGGTTTACCTTTGCAAAATCGGGAACGGGAATACCGAGCATCGAGCGCACCTCCGCCATCGAGCGCGGCCCGTGTTCGCCGCAGCCGGGAATATCGGATGCACGCGGCATATTCACAACGGCGAACATACGGCAAAGGCCTTCCTTTCCTTTTACGGTAACGCCGGGCATCTCTTCCACCAGCACTTCATCCTTTATAAGATTCCACGTATTTTCGGTTATCAAAATATCGGATCCGAGCGGCTTATTGAGCGCTTCCGTCCGGGAGGCAAAGTTTACCGCGTCTCCGATAACCGTATATTCCATTTTCTGCGTCGATCCGATTTGCCCGGCAATCACGGGGCCGCTGTTGATACCGCAGCCGATTTTTATGATCGGATGCTTTGCGTCTCCGCGCCCTTGATTGAATTCCTGCAAACTGTGCCTCATTCTGAGCGCTGCGCGCACACAGCGGAGCGCAAGGGTACGCGGTTCGCCGGCAATCGGCGCTCCCCATATCGCCATAATCGCATCGCCTTCAAACTTGTCGATCGTCCCTTTTTCAAGCATAACGCATTCGACCATCCGCTCCATGTAGACGTTCAAAAATCCGACTACCTCTTCCGGAGAAAGCTTATCGCTGATGGCCGTAAAGCCGCGTATGTCGCTGAAGAAAATCGTACACTCCATGCGCTCGCCGCCGACCGCAATTTCACCGCGCGCGGCTCGCTCGGCAACTTCCTTATTCGTAAAGCGTCCGAAGGTATCTTTTAAGCGCTCGCGCTCGGCAAGTCCCTTTCCCATGCTCACAAAGCTTTCCGTCAAAACGCCGAGTTCATCCTGCGTTTTCGCTTTGAGCTTGACTTCAAAGTTGCCGTTTTGAATCTCCTCCGACGCTTTTGTCAGCATTTTCAACGGCTGCGAAATGGTGCGAGAATATATCAGAACGAAAATGATTGCAATGCAGACGACAGCCGCCATCAGGTACAGATTGTTGCGCGTCGTCCGGTTGACCGCTTCGAGCACCAACTCCATCGGAATGGTTGTAAAGACGCCGATATCGCCGACGGCAAGTTTTTGGTATGCGCCGAAATAGTTTTTGCCGTCCGATTCCGTGTATACAATCTGCTTTTTGCTGTCGTTGTTTTTGCGCATCTCTTTAACCAGCGCATTATCGGAAAAACTTGCGCCTGAGCGGATCAATTCGAAATCGGGATGCACTAAGAGCTCTCCCGAATCGTTTATCATATACGAGACGCCGACATAGCCGGAATTTAAATTGTTCGCAAGCGTTTCCACCGAAAAAAACACGATGCACGCCTGATCGCGCCCGTTTTCTTTCCACGGGAACAGCAATGCAATAATTTGCGTTTGAAAAACCGGAGCCGCATTGAGCGCGATAACTTCTCCGGCGCACGCGCGGGTAAGCGCGGACGCATTGGAATCGAAAAACGTTTTGATAACGTCCATGTCAAGTTCGTTCGACAAAAAGAATTTGTGGTTTACGGCGTTGATGTCCGACGGCAATGCGCGCTCAAGCGATTCTTCCGACCAAACGAGAATCGCCGCAATGGTTTGGTTACGGTCAAAAAAGAACGCTTCCGCCTGCTTTGAAAGCGGAGAGGTACTGCCTGCAGCGTTCACCAAATCGAGCAGCTGCGAAGCGTTCGCCCGAATAACCGCAAATTCACTTTCGGCAGCTCCCGACGACCGGCCGTTCATCGCAAGATTATTGCTTTCCGCCGTAACGCGCACATCATCGCCGACCAGATAGTTTACCAAAAAAGTAATTGTTCCCAATGAAAGGGCAATCAGAACGCTTATAATCACGGACAATTTTAGTCCGATAGAAAATTTAACTTTAACGGAATGACTCAACGAATCCCTCCAGTTATTTTTATATGCTTTTCGATTATCGGTACAGTGATGCCGAATCTTTATCCTCAAAGCAAGCCCGAACACATAACGTGCACGCCAATCATACGCCGTGCGCAAAGGTTGTCAAGGCTTCCGCACGGCCATCCAGGGAAATCAATTTTTGTCTAACACGGCTAATAACTCGTACGGGTTCATAAGAGCGCGAAACATAATGTTGTTCAAAGGCAGCTTTGCCCCTGTTTCTCGCTTGTATATACGGATGAGGTTGAGCGCTGTCTTGCGCAGCATGTTCAAATTCTGCTGTATATTTTTACTTTGGATTCTGCATCTATCCTCATCAAAGAGCACATCCAAAAGCCAGTGCATCGATTCTACCGACCATTCCGTTCTTGCATGGTGAAGCAGTTCCTCTGCAGTCAACACTTTACTTGAAATATAGTAATGCCATTCATCCGTCACGCCTTTACTCGTCTCAAATCGCGTATGTACTGCACCAATACATTGAAGAGCCGCCCATTCTCGCCCTCCCGGGTGCCATCCGACATCACCACTTGTATATGCACTTCG
>CAUTZW010000060.1:0-16785 GCA_963543045.1 uncultured Treponema sp. | reverse complement strand
CAATCACGCTGAATAAGCGAGCTGAACATTCCTTGCCGCAAGCAATACGGAATTCGCTTACTCTATCAGCTCCATTTCGTTGCCGGAAACTGCGGTTACCATGCCGCTTGCACCGGTCAAAGGAGCTGCGGCATCCCGCGTCGGCGCTCATTCGCTTACCGCCGTAGGCGCGGCTTCTGTCGCCGGAGCTGCATCTTCATCAATGCCTGCAAGCGTTGCCGCTCGCTTTCTATTATATTGCTTTGCCTTTTTGTCCGTCGCGATGGCTGCAACAAACGACCGCGCGTTTTCATACCGGCCGCTCCGGTACAGCTCAAGCCCCTGACTGACGGTATCCGCGTCTTTTGACTGGAGGTAGAGTTCGCAGATTTCTGCGTAGCCCGGCCGCGCATATTTTATAAACAGCTTTCCAAGTTCCGCGCGGAGCTTTTTCCGCCGGTCATCGCGGAGCGCTTCCTTCGCAAGTTCGATAATTTCGCTCTCTCCGCCGCAATCCTCTTTTATTAACGCTTTTGCGGCCTCCGTCTTCACGCTATCGCTGACTTTTTTGGCGGCAACCTGTTCGACAAGGAATGCCGTTCCCTCTGCGCTGCGCATTTCGGCAAGCGCGGCGTAGCAAGCCGACCGCACCGCCCGCTCGCTGTCGTTTTTGGCGCGGTAAATCATATATTCCGCAGCCTCTGCAATATGCATCTCTTTTGCAGCGCGGATGGCCTCCATGCGCACCTTGTAATGATCATCGCGAATACCCTGTAAGACCGCATTCCGCGCATCCTCCGAATCAGGAAAATTCGCCAATCCCTTGATGCAATACTGCCGAAGGTTCGGATCGCCTTTTTCAAGCAGGGCAATGATCGCCGGCACCGCATCAGGATTCTTCATCTTACCGATCGCCTCAGCCGCATACATCCGGACAAAGGCGTTTTCCTCCTCATCCTGCGCGATTTTTACGACCGCATCAAAGGTCTCCGCCGCAGCCATCGCCCCGAGCGTCCGCATAAGCGCCTGCCGCTGCGCCGTCTGCAAGTCGTCGCGCTCAAGATACGCTGCAAGGTAGGCAGCCTCCTCAGGGCCGCCGGTCTTTCCAAGAGCCGTAAGCGCGCCGTTAAAATAACGCTCCTCGCCGTTTTCAAGCAAATTCACCAGCGCGGGAGCGGCCGCAGCGCATTCGGCCTCGCTTACATACAACAGCGCCTTTTCGGTAAGCGCATTCGGCTCATCATAAGGATCGTCAAGAAGGGCAACTGCAAAATCTTCAAGGCACGGATCCTTTTGCCGAGTGAAATAGCCGAGTATACTCTCTTTGACAGCATTGTTCGCGGCATTTTGAAACAAATCGTAGAGCGTTTCGTCAAAGCGCGGGTCTTCATTTTCAATCAGGTCGCCGATGAGCTTGCTAATTTCCGCCGGAGTTCCGTAGCCGAATGTTTTAATATTTTCTTCGTACTCCGTACCCTCCGCATCGCGCTTCTCGGCAGCCGCAAGTTTTTCCGGATCAGCTGCGCGCGGACGCTTTGCCGGAGGAACCGTAACCTCCCGCCGCTGAAAGCCGCCGTCAGAGTCGGCGCCATCTTCCGCAGAATGAATCGGCGATTCGGCAGCATCGCCTACCGGGAGCGGAGAAGCCCCCTCCGCAGAGATGGAAAAAAAAGCAAATAGCGCGCAACACGCAACGCATACGATTCGTTTCATTGATAACTCCATTGAAAAAGGCGCATCGGCCAGCCGAAGATGACCGAACGCCCCGATAATCAGCATATTTCACGGAACCCTTGTTCCGAAACAGACCATTCCGAACAGGTCGATGAGAAAAGCGCAGCGTCCGGGCACCGCGCAACGCCGTCTTGATATATTGTCGGAATATCCGCCGGAGCGCAAGTAAATACGTCGCCTGAACCATCCATATCGAATGCGGCAAATCGAAATACATTTAAATTTCGGCGGCGGAAAGCGCGTTCTTCAGCGGCCTACCAAAATAAGCCAGCTCTAGCGAGTGAGAGCGGAAAATAAGGGGGCTGTTACATCATGCGGCAGCGGGGACTGTGAACCTATTTTTTTATCGGAGTGTACCTACTGCCTGCAGGAAATGCACCTACAGGCAGCGGCGGGTTTACGCTTATTTCTTTTCTTCCGTCATGGCATCGTCTTTCTTTTCCATGTTTTCTTCTGACTTCATATTGTCATCTTTCATGGTTTGTTCATCGGATGCCATTTCCTTTTCCATCTTTGCGCCGTCATCTTTAGCGCCCATATCTTTTGAAGCTGAAGTTGTTGCGCACGCAGCAAACAGAACAGTCAAAAGCCCACCGAGAGCAATCATCTTACCGATTCTCTTCATCATGTTAAACCTCCGGCCGCCAGCACTCTCATACCGGCAGCGATTATAAATTTTGAAACAGAGTAACACGACTGACATTTTTTTGTAAAGTATAACGGACGGAATAAATCCTATGCAGCGGATTAGGCTCGGTCTATCGGCAGCAGTGTGGACAGGTTATGCCGAATCGGGCGGAACGGTTTCCATGCGAGCAGAAACGGCGGACGGGAGGAAGTGTATGTGGCGGCGTGGACTTGGGCAACCGCTCCGAGTGCGTCTGTCGACAACCGCGCGGGCAGCTTGTGCCGAATCGGGTGGAATGTTTTTCATGCGGGCGGCAACGGAGGACGGCAGGAATTGTATGAGGAGAAGTGAGCTTCGGTCGGCCAGTCGACCGCTCAGAGCGCGTCTGCCGGTAACTGCGGACGGGATGAAGTGTATGTGGCGGCGTGGACTTGGGCGGCCGCTCCGAGTGCGTCTATCGACAACCGCGTGGGCAAGTTGTGCCGAATCGGGCGGAAGGGTTTTCACGCAAGCAACAGCAGCGAGAGGAATTCTATGTGGCGGACTGAGCTTGGTCGAGCGCTCGATCCGGCTGCACCCGTCAGCAACCGTGCGGGCCAGATTATGCCGAATCGGGCGGAACATTTTTCACGCGGACGAAAACGGCGGACAGGAGGAATTGTATGCAGAGGATTGAACTTGGTCGAATGCCGATCCGACTGCGCCCGTCGGCAACTGTGCGGGCAGGTTATGACGAAGCAGGCGAAATGGTTTTCTTGCGAGCAACAACTGCGGACGGGAGCAATCGGATGCAGCGAAGTGAGCTCGATCGATGGATGGCTCCGAGTGCGCCTGTCGGCAACCGAACGGGCAGCTTGCGCCGGATCGGACGGAACGGTTTTCATGCGAGCGACAACTGCGGACGGGAGGAAGTGTATGTGGCGGATTGAAGTCGACTGCCCGCTCCGCGTGCGTCTGTCGGCAAACAAGCGGGCAGGCTGTGCCGAATCAGGCGGAATGTTTTTCATGCAAGCAGCAAACGGAGAGCGGGAGGAAGTGTACTCGCTCGGCCGACCGCTTCGGGCGTGTCTGTCGGCAACCGCGCGGGCAGGTTGCACCGAATCGAGCGGAACCGTTTTCACGCGAGTGGAAAGGGCAGACGGGAGAAAGCGGATGCGACGGAGTGCGCTTGGTCGACCGACCACTCCAAGTGCACCTGTCGGCAACCGTACGGGCAGGTTGTGCAGAATCAGGCGGAACGGTTTTCATGCGAGCGGCAACTACGGACGGGAGCAATCGGATGCGGCGAAGTGACTCGGTCGATGGCTGGCTCCGAGTGCATCTGTCGGCAACCGCACGGGCAGGTTGCACCGAATCGAGCGGAATGTTTTTCATGCGGGCGGAAACGGCGAACAGGAGGAATCGGATGCGGAGGACTGAGCGCGGCTGGTCGGCCACTCCGAGTGCGCCTGTCACCAACCGTGCGAGCAGGTTGGTCCGAATCGAGCAGCACGCTTTTCATACAAGCGGAAACGGCGGACGGAAGGAAGTGTATGTGGCGGCGTGGACTTGGGCGACCGCTCCGAGTGTGTCTGTCGACAACCGCGCGGGCAGCTTGTACAAAATCGAGCGAAACAGTTTTCATACAAGCGGCAACTACGGACGGGAGCAATCGGATGCGGCGGATTGAAGTCGACTGCCCGCTCCGCGTGCACCTCTCAACAACCGACTGAGCAAGTCGTGACGAGTCAGGTGGAACGGTTTTCACGCGAGTGGAAATGGCGGACGGCAGGAAGCGGATGCGGCGGAGTGCGTCTGCCAACAAGTGCGCGGGCAGCTTATGACGAATCGAGCAGAACAATTTTTATGCGGACGAAAACGGCGGACAGGAGGAATTGTATGCGGCGGAGTGAGCTTGGTTGGTCGACCGCTTCGGGTATGTCTGTCGGCAAACAAGCGGGCAGCTTGTGCCGAATCGAGCGGATCGTTTTTCATGTGAGTGGCAGCAGCGGACGGGAGCAATCGGATGCGGAGGACTGAGCTCAGTCGACGGCTCCGAGTCCGCATGCATCTGTCGGCAAGTTTTCTCACCCGAAATGCACGGGATACTCGAATCGCGTCTTGATACCGAAAGCTATGGAGTGGAATGAATGAAAATCACTTGGAAACAAAAAGGCATCAAGTATTCACGCCCGAATGTTTTGAGAGGCATGAGGAAAAGAAGCCCGATCGCTATCTCCGACGAGCCGGAGGACTTATCGAGTCCGAATGAAAAGGAGCGTACCGCCATAACGCAAATCGCGTACAAGAACGAAACGCAGTACGCCGCTCCGGTAGTCGACTGGTTCGCGGGGAAATGTTAGACTTTCGCTGGACGATACTATGCGGAAAAATTATGCATCCGTGCGATAAACGAGGCGCATACCTTCACGAAAGCAGATTTCCTCACGCCGTTCCAGCAGGCAAAAGCCCGCATAAATGACGCTTCATCATATGCTGCGGAGCTTGAGAGGCTCCTACCTTTATTGAGTTTTCAGTTCATCTCCAGAACGACGGTAATTGTACCAACACTATGCGCCGGTGGCCGGACAACGGCGCCCGCATCAACACGCCGCTACCGGAGCAAACCTTCCCGTCATTCGTTTGGGGCGGATGGGACGGCCGCTTTTGCAAAACCGGCTTTCAGCGGATATGAACGCTGTCGATTGTGTAGGGAAAAATTATCGGATATAATCGCTGCAATTTGAAAAGCAGGAGTCTATTATGATTTCACTCATTATCGGTGTTATTCTTATTGCATTTACCGTGTTCGCGGCTCTTCCATCGATGCCGCTCAACTGGGGCGCAGAAATTATTACTTTCTTAAAGGGATTTGCACCGGTTTTTTCGGCATTTGTCGGTCTTGTGTGTTTGTTCATCGGAGCTGCAGATATCAAAGATAAAAATGAAGCAAAAAAAGAGGAGCAGGAAGCCCGCGCGCGCGATGAAACGGAAAATAAGTAGTATAAGCGGTGGGCCGCGTATCATTCGTGCCGCGTCGGCACAGTACCGCAACTCGGACGCTATTTCTTGCCGGTTCCGCCGGAAAGCCGGACGGCCTTGCAGAGGCGGTTCATTCCGGCACTGTGATACAAGTTTTGCCGACCGCAAAACGGAAAGCGTCTTACGGCCGCGTTTCCGAAGAGCGGTACGGTATCGCAGCAATAAAGGGCGCCGATACGCGTTGCCGTCTCTCCCTCCGGCGTATCGGCCTGCCGGAGGGAGGCCTCCCCATTTATTTTATCGTTAAAAACGCCTTATAGCCCTTGTAGGCTTGCTCAAGGTCGAATTTTGACGTGAGTTCCCACGGCGCGTGCATACTTAACACCGAAATACCGGCATCCAGCACGTTCATGCCGTATTTTGCGGCAAGATAGGCGATGGTGCCCCCGCCGCCTTGGTCGACTTTCCCCAGCTCCGCCATTTGGTATGAGACGGACGCTTCGCTCATCGCAGCGCGCAGGGTTGCAATGAATTCGGGATTGGCATCGCTCGCTCCGCTTTTTCCGCGCGAACCGGTATATTTGTTGAACACCAGCCCCCCGTTCAAGAAGGACGAATTGTCTTTATCGAAAAGCCCTGCGTTGAGCGGGTCGAATGCGGCGTTGACGTCGCTTGAAAGCATGTTGCAGTTTGCAAGGCAGCGCCGGAGCGTCAGGTCGCTGTAACCGTCTTCCGTCAGCGCAATGATTTCCGCCGCAGCATTTTCAAACAGGTGAGAGCCCATGCCCGTTGCGCCGACGCTCCCGATTTCTTCTTTGTCGACGCACAGGCAGCAGTTTGTCCGCTCGGCCGCAGTGCTGTCGAGTAAGGCTTTAACGGAAGTAAAGGCGCACGCCCGGTCGTCCTGCCCGTAGCCTAAAATCATCGAACGGTCAAAGCCGCAATCGCGGGTTTTTCCTGCCGGAACGATTTCCAATTCGGCGGATTCAAAATCGGATTCTTCTATATTATATTTCTTTTTCAGCAGCTCTAAGACGGCTTTTTTACCCTTGTCCTTTTTCGACTTCTTATCCTTTTCGTTTTCCGCTTCCTCGCCCTTTGTCGGCATCGTAGAACCGACGACCAAATCCAAATCCTCGCCCTTAATCATCTCGGATGCCTTTTTCTGCATTTGCTCCTGCGCAAGATGCGGCAGAATATCCGAAATGCAGAAAACCGGATCGTCGTCGGCTTCCCCAATCGTGATATGCACCGTCGAACCGTCCTTTTTGCAGACAACACCGTGAATGGCGAGCGGCAGCGTAACCCACTGATACTTTTTGATGCCGCCGTAGTAGTGCGTGTTCAGGTACACGAGGAAGGTATTTTCATAGATAGGATTTTGCTTTGCGTCGAGGCGCGGCGAATCGATGTGCGCCCCCAAAATATTCATCCCGTTTTCCATTTTTCCCGCGCCGATATGAAAAAGCGCAACCGCCTTTCCCATCTTCTGCACGTAAACCTTATCGCCCGGCGTGAGCTTTTGACATTCGGAAATATCAACATAGCCGGCATCGCGCGCCATCTGGATAATTTGCCGGACGCATTCGCGCTCCGTTTTGCCGTTGTCCAAAAAACGTTTGTAATTTTCTATCAATTTATCTTCCATATAAAACTCCTGTCATCCCGTAGGAAAATCATAATTCTCATTCACATGATAGTTTATAAGTTTTGTTTTGTTAATACGAAGCGCAGCGGACGGCAAACATTTTCCTTGGGGGATTGAACACGGCCGACCGTCTTGCTCAGCGTGTTGCCGACGCGGGGGCATACCGGAATAGTCAGCGGGCGGAGCATATGATGGAAGCCGCCACGACCAACTCGATCGAGCTTACCGCATCGTAACAGCACCGGCAGCCGGCAAAAATGGTATCGCAACGATGGACGCGCTCGCCCGCTACTCCCGCAGTTCCCGGCAAGCGGACGTGCCAGCATGTCCGGCGGACAGTGCGCATGATGGAAGCCGCCACGTCCGCGCCGCTCGCTCTTACGATGCCGCAGCATCAACGGCATTTCCGCCAGCAAAAGTGGCATCGCAGCAATGGAATACTCTCGACCGACCGACCGACTCACAGTCTCCCGACCGAGCCCTTCACTCTTACGGCATCGTAACAGCACCGACAGCCGACAAAAGTGGTACCGCAGCGATGAAGCGCATTCGCCCACCCCTACCACAGTTTCCCCGCCAAGCGTGCATACCAGCATGTTCGCCGAGTAGGGCGCATGACAGAAGCCGCCACGACCGCGCCCCTCGCTCTTACGGCATCGCAACAGCACCAGCATTTGCCGCCGGCGAAAGAAGCATCTCAGCAATGAAGCGCGTTCAGCCGACCGCTCCTCGTGCAGTTTCCTCAACAAGCGTACATACCGGCATGTTCGGCGGGCAGAACCTATGGTGGAAGCCGCTACAACCGCGTCTCTAGCTCTTACGGCGCCGCAACATCGACAGCATTTCCCACCAGCAAAAATTGGTATCGCATCGATGAAGCGCGTTCAGCCGCCCACCCCTCCCACAGTTTCTCCGTCAAGCGGGCACACCGGCATGTTCGGCGGGAACAGCACATGACGGATGCCCCCACCCACCACCGCACTCCCTCGCGCTTACGGTGCCGCAGCATCTGCCGCCGACGCGGAAAAGAGCGTGCCGAAATCGGCGCCGGTTAGGTTTTCCAGATCGAGCATGGCGCTGATGAGGGCATACTGCTTGGACTTGAGATTCACTTCCGCGCTCAAGAGGCGGTCGGCCGCTGTTTGCAGATTGGAGAGGTCTGTCTTGCCGTAATTGTATGCGGTGCGCGACATCCGGTACGTTTCCTCCGCAAGCGCGGCGGTCGCTTTGACGGAACTTATTTGAGAAAGCAGCAAATCTATTTTCCGCAGATGATTTTCCTTTTCGACTGCGGTATCGGTACGCGTGTTTTCAAGCTCAAGCGCAGCGGATTCCGCCATGGATTTTGCCGCGCGAATGTTCAGCGCGCCGGACGACCACGGAAGCCATCCGTCAAGCGGCAGCGTTACGCCCGCAGACAGGCGATTCGTCACGTCCCATTGGTCAAACTTCGAGTTTTTCGACTTTCCGTAGGCAAAGCCCGCGCTTATCGTCGGCGAATACGCGCCCAGCCGCGCAGAAAGCAGCGTATTCCGTGTGGCGGCAAGTTTTTTTTCCGCGCTCAAAACCGTCAGCCCATCTCCCAGCGCATCGAGCCGGCTTTTCAGCTCTTCGTGTCCGATCTTCATCACGTCATCGAGCGAACCTTGCAGCGCAAGTTCCGTGTCCTGCGCAATGCCGAGCGTCTGTTTGAGCGACGCTAAATCGTTTTCAAACGTCACCTTTGCCGCTTCGAATTCCGGTTTCTTCTGTTCGTAATTAACGCGGCTGGTAAACACATCCAATTCCGATATTTGACCGTTCCGAAATTTCTCCTGATTCTGCCGGTACTGGCTTTCGCTCGTTTCCAAATTCCGCTTTTGCAGCGCGATATTTTCCCTTTCGTAGAGGAGTCCGTAAAAGGTTTTTCTGACATTTAATTCGATCTTTCGGAGCGTTTGGGCGTATGAAATTTTGCCGCTTTCGTACTCAATCTTTGCGCCCCGCATCGCCGCGTACAGTCCCGCAGAAAGCGTCAGGTTCACACTGCCTGAAAGCGAAACATTTTGCAAATCCGTCTCAGGCAAATGGGAAAAATCGGCATGGAGCGCGGCCGAGGGGCTGACGCCGTTCCAAGAAAATATCCGTTTTGCATTCAAAACGCTAAGCGATTTCTTTGCAAGTTTGACATTTACATTATTTTCGAGCGCAAAATGCACCGCATCGTCGAGCGTCAGAGAAAGACGGTTCCCGCCGGCACTCGCCGGAGCGTCAATGGCGCTGATGTCGGCATATCCGTAAGACAGCGGCAGCGCAAACGCCGCCAAAAATGCAGCCCGGAAAATCGTAGCTATTTTTTTCATACCGCCCCCTAAAAGTGAGGGCGATTATACAAATATGGAATAAGAAATGCTATCGTATTGCAAGGCGCGTAGAGCCAGAGAATGGCGCAAAGGATTTTTTTCCTTCGGACAGAAATCGAAGCGCGGAACGGGTTTTGCGCGCTTTCATTCCGTCCGCACCGGCGGCCGTGAATGCATCCGTCGCCGCCCAATCTCCGGCAGTCCGTCCGTTGTTCTTGTGGCCTGCATTATCTCCCGTCGCTTCATTCCGCTCTTCCAGCTTCACCGCAAACAAGCGGGCAAGCCTCAAGGCGCTCCGCAAAATGTCGCCCGGCTGCACCGGCGGCCCTGAACGCATCCGTTGCCGCCCAAGCTTCGAGCAGTCCGTCCGTTGTTCTTGCGGCCTGCATCATCTCCCGTCGCTTCATTCCGCTCTTCCAGCTTCACCGCAAACAAGCGGGCAAGCCTCAAGGCGCTCCGCAAAATGTCGCCCGGCTGCACCGGCGGCCGTGAATGCATCCGTCGCCGCCCAATCCCCGAGCAGCCCGTCCGTTGTTCTTGCAGCCTGCATCATCTCCCGCCGCTTCATTCCGCTCTTCCAGCTTCACCGCAAATAAGCGGGCAAGCCTCAAGGCGCTCCGCAAAATGTCGCCCGTCCGCATCCGATCCGCCTTTTACTTCCGCCAGTAATCCGGCAAGAAGAATATAATCATCGTGTACAGCTCCAAGCGTCCGGCAAGCATGGCGAAAGAGTACCACCATTTTAAAAGCGGCGGCAGAAAGCCGTAGTTGCAGCTGGGGCCGAGCGCGCCGAATGCGGGGCCGACGTTGCCGACCATAGAAAGGGATGCGGTAAAGGACGAAAACAAATCCAAACCGGCAAAGGCGCCTGCAAGCGCGGTGATGAGGACGAGCAAGAAGTAGAGAACCATAAAAGCGGCGACGTTAAACACAATGTCCTTTCTGCCGGCGTTTCCGTTTAGGCGGATGGCAAACACGCCGTGCGGATGCAGCATCTTTCGGGTTTCGTTTTTGAACTGTTTGAGCAAGATGACCCAGCGGATGACTTTGACGCCGCCTGCCGTTGAGCCGGACGAGCCGCCGACAAAAAACAAGAGCAAGATAAAAAACTGCGCGCACGGCGGCCACAACGTATAGTCGGCGGTTGCAAAGCCGGTTGTCGTGAGAATCGTGGCGGTTTGGAACGATGAATAGCGAAACGCGCTCCCCCACGAACCGTAAAATGTCCGCGTTGCAAGGGTGAGTGCGATCGCAACGGAAACCGTAAAGGCGGTATACGCCTTGAATTCGGAATTGGCGGTGATTTCTGAAAATTCCCGCATGAACACGTAATAATAGAGGCTAAAGTTAATGCCTGCCAAAAACATGAACACGGTGCAGACCGCATCGATTGCGCCCGATTGATAGGCGCCGATGCTCGCGTTTCTGGTAGAAAATCCGCCGGTACCCAGCGTCGCAAACGCATGAGAGAGCGCATCGATAAAATCCATCTTGCAGAGAAGCAGCAAGGCGGTTTGCAGCGCCGTCAGGATGAAATAAATCAGCCATAGGAATTTTGCGGTTGTCGTGATTTTCGGGGTGATTTTTCCTTTTTCCGGCCCCGTCGTTTCCGCCTTGATGAGCTGGAAGCCGCCGACGCCAAGCAGCGGCAGCAGCGCGACGGTCAGCGCGACAATTCCCATGCCGCCGAGCCAATGCGTCATGCACCGCCACATATTGATGCTGCGCGGCAACGATTCGACTTCGCTTAAAATCGTTGCGCCGGTTGTCGAAAAGCCGCTGACGCTTTCGTAGAACGCATCGGTAAACGACGGAATTGCGCCGCTAAAAAAGAGCGGCAGCGCGCCGAACAAGCTGGTAAAAAGCCACGAAAACGCGACGACAACGAACGTGCTGCGGATGGTCAATTTCATTTTCCGCGTTTTAAACGGAATGTTCAGCCCCAGAACGATAAGCCAGCTTGCCGCCATCGGAATGACGAAGGCCGGAATGACCGCATTTTCGCCGCAAGCAAGCGCAGTAACGGCAGGAATTGCGAGCGTTGTGCCAACGATGCCCAAAAGAATCGATAGAATTCTGAATAACGTAAGTACCATGTAAATCCCCGCGCTACTCGTTTTTGCTGCCGAAAAACTCCAGCACCTTCAGCGTGTGCTCAGAGTCCGCAATGAGCGCCAGATGGTCGCCCGTTGCAAAAACGGTTTCGCCGTTGACGATTTCGTAGTCGCTTTTTCCTGCATGACGCACCAACAGGACAAGAAATTTGCCCGGCTGCGCGACATCTTTCATTTTCCGGCCGTTGACTTTTGAGGCGGAAGCAAGCTCGCACTCGATAATTTCAAGCTCGCCGTTCGTAACGGTGTGAATCTCCTTGACCGACTTTCCGCGCATGTGGCTCATAATCGAATCGACAACAACATCTTTGAGCGCAACGGTTACATCCACGCCGAGTTTCTGCGCAATCGCAGCGAATGCCGAATTATTTACCAGCGCAATCGACTGCCGGACTCCGAGCGATTCCAGATACGCCGCAAGCACCATGTTGAGTTCGTGGTTGTGCGTCGCGCAAATTGCCAAGTCGAAATGCGGAATGCCCTCTTCCTGCAAAAACAGTTCGTCTGCCGCGTCTCCTTTGCAAATATGCGCTTCAGGAAACCGCTCCGACGCGCTTTTAGTGAGCTGGTCGTCTGAATCAATTATCACGACTTTCTGCGAATTCTTGTGCGCATTCCCGCCGATCCATTTCAAAAAACCGTTGCGGCGCGGCTGAATAATTTTTTCTGCAACAAGACTCCCGATTCGCCCCGCCCCAACGATGACAATTTTCCGCAGCTCCTGCTGCTTTGAACCGCACAGCTCAAGGATGGCCGGCACGTCCTCTTTGCGGCTCAACACGCCGATGGTGCAGTTTTCCGACATTTCCGTTGAACCGGTCGGCAAAGACGGCTTCCCGTCAATTTCGACATAGGAAACCAGCAGATGGATGTCGGTGAGGCTCCGCAAATCCATTAAAGTTCGTCCGGCAAGCGGGCTGCCCTTCATAACCCGCACGCGCGAAATCTGCATCTGCGATTCGCCAAAAGTTACGACGTTGCTGACCGCTCCGCTTTCAACCGCTTTGACAATCGCATCGGCAGCTTCAACATCGGGGTGAATCATATAATCGATGCCGTAGAGCGGTCGATGCTTGCCGGCAAAGGTGTTGGCGTGCGTTTTGCGCGCTTCGGCAGTGTTCACGTAGTAGGCATAGTTGCGGACGCGGGCGATTTTTAGAATGTCGGGATAAATGGCATCGACAAGCGAACACGTTATCATGTTCACCTCGTCGCTTGTTGTAAGGCAGACGAGCACATCGGCCTTTGCGATTCCTGCTTTTTCGAGCGTATCAAGGCTATTGCCGTCGGCAGAAATAATCGTACAGTCGAGCCGGTCTGTCGCATGGCGCACAATTTCCTCATCATTATCGATGAGCGCGACATTATTTTTTTCGTTGATTAAAAGACGCGCAAGCTGAACGCCGGTAAAGCCTGCGCCAATGATGACAATTCTCATGAAACTTTTACGTTATGCCGTTACTCTTTGTCGCCTGCGCCAAACGAGCTTTGTTGCGCGGCCAGCTTTGAACGCCGTCCGGATTCAATAACGATTGCTGCAACCACTGCCGAAGCCGTCAGCGCCGCCGTTGTCGCTTCAAGCAAGGCGCCCGGCAAAACAATCCCCATGATGACCAGAAAACCCTGTCCGCCCATAGCGGCCAATGTTTGCGTGCGCAAGAATACATACAGCGAGCCGATAACTGCCGTCGTATGCGCCAAAGAGCTAATGAAGGCCGCCGCCGCCGCCGTTATGTTGCGGGGACAACGCGGAATCATATTGATTGCCGTAACCAACCCGTAGGCGCACAGACCGAAGGCCAGCCGCGGCAACACCGAACACAGCGGATTTACAAACAGCGGATCCAAAACGCTTCCCGTACTGACCGCCGCATTCATAAGACTTGTCAAACCGAATATCAAACTCGTAACCGCCGCGCCCGGCAACCCCGCAAGCGCCGCCGCAAGCACAACCGGAATGTGCATAATCGTAAACGAAATCGTCCCCGTTTGAATGTATCCAAGATGAAGACCGGGAATCCCAAGCAAAATAGTCAGAGCGCTCAACGCGCCGGTAATCGCAATTTTTTTATTCCTGCTATGAATTAGCGTCATTTCACTCATGTAAAGCTCCTCAATTTAGAATATTTGCAAAACCTTACCATATATTAGGGGGATTTTCAAATATGGGAAGAAGCAGGCGGGGGGCTGGCGGGAAAAAGCGCTTTTAGGATAGAAGGGCTTGGCCGCCAGCTTCCAGTTTCGCAAGTGCGAAACTGGCTAGAGGCTTGTAAGCGGCAGGAGGGATAAGAGCGCGTTCTGCGTTTGGGACATGGCCGCCTGCTTCTTGTTTTGCTTGAGGCAAAACAAGCGAGCGGGCTTGCGGTAGAGGGCAGGCGGAATAACAGTGCGTTCAGCGGTTAAGGGGGTGGCCGCCTGCTTCTTGTTTTGCAAGTGCGAAACTGGCTAGAAGCTCGTAAGCGGCAGGCGAGAGAAGTGCTCGTTTAAAACGGTTGGGGCGTTGATTAAACCTGCTCGGAAACTTCTGATTCTGAGCAGGTTTCTTTGAAATACTATTTTTAATTCGTAGCGCTGTTTGGCAGCAATGGTATCGAACTTAATACATTACTGACAGGGCAGCTTCCATTGCTTCAAGCCAGTTTGCATCATCCGGCGTGATGGTTGCGGCTACTTGCAATGATTTATTGCCAGAAAGGTATTCCGACGTTTGCGCGTCGGCACGGGCTTGTACCTGTTTGGTCTGCGCGTCGGCTTTGATTTTTGTGCGCTCCGTTTTTCCTTCCTGCGCGATTTTTACTAATTCTTGTTGCGCAGCTGCCTTTTGTTTTTCAGGCGCAAGTTTTGCCTGCGCGTCCATAAGTTTGCGGCTGTATTCTATTTCCTGCTCTTTTTCCTTTTGAGTCATTACCGTAGGGTGCCGCGCGTCCTCCATCATCGTTTTAATCAAGTCTTTAACCTCTGCTTCTTCCGGAGTTAAATCTTCCGGCAGTTCTCCGAGTACGCTTTTGACATATTTTGCGCCCGTGCGCATCCACGTATTTGCAGGGATAACGTAAATCTGGTAGAGGACGCACTTCCGTTGCGTTTTACCAGTCAGCGCATCTTCCTCATCGATAATCTGCCAAAACTCCGCTTTATTTTCGTGTCCGGTAATTTCGACATTTGATTGCGTCTGCGTTACCTCCTCGATCGCCTGCTTTGTTTCTGCAGTCATACTGCCGGAGCGAGCTTTTTCCGCAGCGTAAGTAGAAATTGACTGTTGCAATTCGCGCGCAACTTTCCGCGAATAATTCATACTTGCGCGCATTTGCGCAGAGCGGGGATCGGCGCCCCAGCCTTCCGATGACTTAATAACATCGCCGTCGATGCCGAAATGGGCTTTCGCCGCATCAAAGTTGCCGCGAATTGCGGTCATCAGCCATTCCGGTTGCGCTTCCGCTCCCACACTTCTCCCCATCCAATCGCGGATATAGGTTTTGTTCGCCGCAACTTTTGTGTTGCTATTTGACTCTACCGCACCTTTGGAAGCATTCGGAACCGATCCGCAGCTTGCTAAAACCATAAGCGCACAAAATGCGCCTACCGCCATAAAAATCGTTTTTTTCATGGTATTTCTCCTCTGTTTATCATTTATTCCGCCGACCGTTTGAGAGTCGCCGGTAACGATTGCTGTAATTCCGCACACACCGTGCGATTCATTCGCTCTTTTGCGGCGCTTTCCGTGCTTGCGCCGATGCGGGAAAATGTTTTGCGGTACGAAAAGACGGCCGCGTTTCCGCCTTCCGTAACGGTAACGGCGACTGCTGGCGTAAAAAACACTCCTTTTGGTAAGTCCGCCCGATGTTCCGTCAATTCGACGGCACATACGGCGCGTACGGATTCTTTTTCCGCCGCAACGGGAAAACCGAAATCCGTTAGGATTGCCTGCACAACTGCGCCCATCTGCGAATTGGCAGGTGGTTCCGTCCGAATCGCAATCGGGCTCTGCGCTTTCGCATCGGCAAGACGTGCAGGCAATGCGCCGAGCTTTTCCTCTATGGCGGAAAACGTCTCTTCGCTTTCCGGATAGAGCGCATACGCAAAGGACAAGAGCGTCTTTAAATCGGACGCAGCGGCTGCATCCCGCGCTTAGTGCAACAGGAGCGCCCGCTTAAACGGACTTTTTTGTGCGCTGCCCATCTCATGCAAGGCGGAAAAAACATCCGCCGCCTGCCTGACCTTTGGCGCGTATATGCGCCACGCTTCTTCGCGTTCGATATAGGCGACCGTTTCGTAGTTTTTCGCTTTTTTGTTCAGACGCGGCGTAAGATACCGAACGGCAAAAGCTCCGTATTCGACAAAACCCGCGTTATATCTTCTAACCGGCTTTGCGCGCCGCCGTCGGTAACCAGCGTTTGTTCGACCGTATCTACGCTGATTTTTGCAGAAAAATAGCGCGAAAGAGCGGCGAGCGCGTTTTGTTCTGCGGAAGACGCGTCTTTGCCATTACCGTGCGCGGCAATGTATGCAGACGACGAAAATAATTCTTGTTCCGTAAGAGCGGACGGGACAGAGCCGCCGCGGAGCGCCGCTGCGCACGAAAGAAAAACGGCGGCGGCGCAATAGAGCAGCATGTGATTTTTCATTTACTATTCCGCCGGATGCCTCTTACGCCATTCTTGCAGGGTCTGCAGGTTCTGCTCGGTTAGTTTGTACGGCTCCCCCATCCCGCTCTCTGCAATATCACTACGAATGTCATAATTCACGAAAATTATTTTTGTACTCAGCGGTTCGGCAAATTTATCGTCGATTTTTACACGATAGAAGTTTATGTCACGAGTCTTGGCGTTATCAAAAAGACGGAACTGCGGCGGCACAGCTTCATTTTTGTATCGGTAAGACTCGATGGCAGGCCCGTAGGAGCTTCTCGTCGTATCTAATAATTCTCCGTACTTATTGTATAAGCCGATTCTTACGGAATAGCAACTATATAAGTTCCTCGATACGCGAACCTCGTTTGTCCACGCTTCGTTTCCCGGAGTATTTTTTACCTTCTTCCATTCGGAATAAACCGTGTTATACAGTACAAGCGCTTTTCTGTTCGGTACCCATCTGAGGCCGTCCTTCCATTTCAAGTCAACGGACGTGCCGTCGCCGCTCACTTTTTCATCTCTTTTTTCTTGACCAAAATCCGTCACCAGAATCAGCAAGTTCCGCATGAAGTATGTGTTAAAATCATCCCATATTTTATTCCATTTTGCAGTTTGTTCTTTATAATACGCCGCCCGCTGCTGAATATCCTGAGGAATTTGGGAGGTCAGCTGTGATTTTCCACCACCTATAAAAATCCCCCTCCCACCGCACTTTATCCGTCTACTCTTTCCAATACATAGAAATAAA
>CAUTZW010000059.1:0-16805 GCA_963543045.1 uncultured Treponema sp. | reverse complement strand
AAACGCCCACCACCCCCTTCACTCCCCAACCCCCGCACGCCCCGCCTGCGTCCGGGGTGGGCGCTTGGGTCCCCCAAATAAAAAAAAACCCCCCCCCCCCCCCCCCCCCCCCCGAAAAATAAAGAAACAGACATATGTCCAAATACAGTACGGAATTTAAGGAACAGATACTGCTATTACCGGATGAGATAGGAGTGATAAAAGCAGCCGAGCAATTAGAAATCAATTATTACGCGATTGCAGACTGGAAAAAGGCAAAAGAAGACCGGAGCTCATTGGACAAAACTCTGTTGAATGAGCAAGGGCTTGCTATGTAGCGAGCAATACAGGAACTAAAAAACGAACGAAATATTTAAAATCGCAGTCGTTTTTTCGTCCAGGACCGGAAGAAGTAAGTACGCAGTCTTTATTCAGCTACATTTTTGAAAATGCAAAGGAGAAAATGCGGTCAATTGTAAGCCGAGCAAGATCCTAAAAGTCAGCGAAACGGGGTTTTTACAAGTGGAAGCGTAACAAAATAAAAAGCCGACAACTTCTTTCGGTAGAAATACGCAAGATTCTTTCACAGGATTCTGAAAACGTAACTTGAGGGATAGCGAGGATACAGCTGTCGCTTAAGCAGCGGGGCAAAAAAGTTTCGTGCTCGACGGCAATTAGAGCGATGAGGAAGAGAACCTGTTTAATGTCTAGTACTATGCTATAATGAAAATATGAGAAAGCAATATCCCAGCGACATAACGCGCAAACAATTCGAAGAAATCCGCCCCTTATTAGAAAGCGGACGGAAAAAGACTGCGCCGAGGAAAGTAGACCTATATGAAGTATTTTGTGCCATACTGTACCTGCTCAAAAGCGGCTGCCAATGGCGTATGCTGCCTGAAGTTTTTCCCAAATGGACTACCGTCTACTATTATTTTAGCACCTGGAACAAACCGTCGGATGCGTGCCCAAGCCTCTTACACCAGTGCTTAAAAAAAATTAATTGGCGAGGCTCGTATAAAACAGGAGCGGAAGTCCTGCAAGAGCAGCTTGCTTATAGTCGATGCGCAGAGCGTTAAAAACACCGACAGCGCCGAAGGCAAAGGCTATGATGCGGCAAGAAAAAAATATCAGGGATAAAACGGCATATAGCAGTCGATACGCAAGGTTTCCCGCATGTCTTTGCCGTAACGCCAGCCAATGTTACTGACAGAAAGGGTGCCTTACTCGCTTTTGAGCAAAATAAAGAAGAGTTGACAGAAGTAAAAAGAATTTTGTGTGATGGAGGGTATAGCGGCAAGCCGTTTGCCGATGGAGTAAAGGCAGTTTTGGGCGAAGACGTAGCGGTACAAGTAGTCAAACGCAATGAAGTACATACATTCGCAGTAATTCCCAAACACTGGATAGGGGAACGAAGCTTTGCCTGGCTCGAAAAGCAGCACAGGCTTTGGAAAAACTTCGAGAGAAAGTATAATACTGCACTGCAGTTTATGATACGGACTTTTATATCACTTCTGCTTAGAATACCTTAACCAGCTTCTAAGAACCCCATGTGGATTGCGTTTTCCAGCTTCCGGTTTTGCTAGCGCGAAACCGGCGAGCAATTCGTAGATGCTGGAGAGTGAGAATACGAGCCATCTAGCCAGTTTTTGCCCGTAGGCAAAAACTGGAGGCGGACGGCCGAGCCCTTACCACCTCCACGTGCCAATTTCCCCGTCCGCCCGCCCGCTTAGCGCTCTTGCGTCAGTACGGTGCCCGGGGGGAGCGATTCGGTCACCCAGGTGTTGCCGCCGATTATGCAGCCGCGCCCGATTACGGTTTTCCCGCCGAGTATGGTTGCGCCGGCGTAAATAGTTACGTCGTCTTCTATGGTCGGGTGCCGTTTTTTATTCATCAGTCCTTTTTTTACGCTCAACGCGCCGAGCGTAACGCCTTGATAGATTTTTACGTTTCGCCCGATTACGGTCGATTCACCGATGACGACGCCTGTTCCGTGATCGATAAAAAAAGATTCGCCGATTTCTGCGCCGGGGTTTATGTCGATTCCCGTTTTGCCGTGTATGTGTTCGCTCATGATGCGGGGAATGACGGGAATGCTGTTTTCGTACAGAAAATGGGCGATCCGGTATACGAGAATCGCTTCCAGTCCGGGGTAGGAGAGGATGACGTCTTCGCTGCTTTGCGCGGCGGGATCTCCGCGATAGGCGGCCTCCGCATCAATGGTGATTTTTCGCCGGGTTTCCGGAAGTTCTTCAACGAGCGCCATTGCAATCGCTTCCGCCTGCTGAAAGCGCTCCCTGCATTCGGCGGCAGGCGCGTCCGTTCGGTGCGAATCGGTGTACGCCAGCGCTTTTTGGATTTCCTTTGTGAGCACTGCGATGATGCGGTTTACGCGCATTCCGGTAATGTAGCGGATATTGACCGGCGTAATCTCTTCTGCGCAGCGGAATCCGGGAAAAACGAGCCGCTGCAGTTCGGAGAGGACGGCAATTACATTCTCCCGATTCGGAAAATTCTCGGATTCACTGCGGTTTATGCCGCCGTAGCGGTCATACGAATCGAGAATCCCATCAATCAGCATATCGATATTCATTGTACACCTCTGCAATTTCAAATATCGGAAAGGATGCAAACCGTTCTGCCTGCGGGCGGCACCATACCATAGAAAAAAAGAAAAAGCCAGAATCGGCGATGCCGACGCTTTACCGGCAGGCGACGAGCAGCCTTGCCCAGCCGCATACAGATTCTTTCTTGCAAAAATACAGTTTCGGCATTAAGATTGTGCAAATTATTAGGCATAAGGAGCTTGCTATGGAAGAATTATTAAACAAATTATTAGCCGATTTTACGGTAGAATATCACAAGTTGCAGAATTTTCATTGGTACGTAACCGGACACGACTTTTTTACCGTACATCCGCAGCTTGAAGCGTACTATGACGGCATAAAAAACGGAATTGACGAAATTGCGGAAAATATTTTGATGCTCGGCGGAAAACCGATCGCTTCAATGAAGGACTGTTTGGCGTTGGCGGAAATTAAAGAAGCTGCCGCAAAACCGATCGCCTCCGCCGAAATATTCAAAGCGGTTCTGGAAGATTTTACCTATCTTCTGAACTCTGTTGTCGCCATTAAAAAAGCGGCGGACAAAGACGGCGTTTATCTCATTTCCACCTTAATGGACGATTACATCAAAAACTTTTCAAAAAGCGTTTGGATGCTGAAAGCCGCAAGCGCTTGCTAACCCCATAACAATGTCTGACGATGCGGGCGTCTTCCGCCGCCGATGCGGTTCGAAGCTGCCCGCTTTTTTATCCGCTCTCCCGCGTTAATACGCTCCTGCATTCCGCGCATTCCTAAAAACCGCCCCGCGCGCTGCATCCGCCGAAAACGGAAGCGAATAGCCGAACCTTCCGCCGAATAAGAACGTATTGCATTCTGCCGATAATCGGAATATGAAAAGATTTGCACTATTGATTCTCTCGCTTTTCTGCATCGCTGCTGCAGCGCAAACGCCGCCGGAACTGTACGGCATCTGGGGCGGCCGCGACCGCTATGTGTTTTTCGGTAATGACGGAAACATTGCCGTGCTGCTTAAAGCGTACTACGGCTGGTATTACGATCGGGCTGCGGAACCGGAGGACTTTGCGGAAGACGAAGCTCGGACAATCAACGCCGCCACGACGCAAACGCCCCAGCGGCTGACTGCAACCTATACGCAGCTGGAAAAAGAGCTGCCGTCATGGGAAGTTGAAATCGCATACGGCCACGCGGAAGTCGCCCGGATTCCCGTTGCGGTTTTTGACGGCAAACTCTATCTGAACTTTTTTATCCGCGGCGGAGGCGGGACGGAACCTACGAATCCTGCAACGGAGGAACATGCTGCGGAACTTGAGACGAATTCGTATTGGTACGGGGTGAATGCGGCGGATGCAATCCGGATATTTGCACGGACGGGCAATGAGGAAGTTGCGGCGTGGTATATCGGGGAGGACGCAGCGTATAAATTGCGTTTCTGGCGGACGGACATGGCATACGATGAGAGCGCAACTGCGTCGTACCGTGCCGACGGCGCGGCGTTGAGCGTAAAAAAGCACATACGCAGCGCGGCGGAAACCTATACGGCGGTATCCGGACGCGGAAAAAAGATTCGGAATGTGCAAAAGTATCCTGCGCTGCCGTTTGACGCGGCAATTTACACGGATGCCGCCGGCCGCACGCGCATCGCGGCGCAGCTGCCCGCATACCTCGAAAAAGTCAGTTCCGAAAGTAAGCCGGAGCTGTTGCGCATCGTAAAAGAAGCGAACGCCCGCCGCGCGCCGGTTCCGCCGTCCCCCTTCCCGTCTCGAAAAGATGCCGACTGGGAATTATCGCTGCTGCAGAATCTGGAAGAACCGATACCGTTTTAAAAGACGGTTTTGCTCCGGTCTTCGGATGAGACGGCACCGCTTTTCCGAAGACGGCGAAACATTTTCTTCATTATATATGCGCGGCATTCGGCAAAGGCTGCGCGTGACGCGGGTACGGCGGGCTTGCAGGGGGCTGGCAGCCACCTGCACATTGGTGAAATTGTGGGGTTACTGCACGGTGCGCGGAGAGGTTGGAGAACATACCGAACGGCGGACATTGCGGCGTAGCCTGCGTCCCCAAAGAGATAGGACTGCGGTGTCCGTCTACGGGAGGCAAACGATATGGGCTCGCATTGCCCGTGACGCGGGCTTGCGGAGCGCCTCCACAGCCGTACTAGTAAAAATTATATTCTGATGATAGAATGCTGCCATGTTGAAATCAGCCGCGGAACAAATCAAGCAGTTTCTTTTAAATCCTGTCCTTCTTGCCTGCGTGTCAAGCTGGTTTTGCGCTCAGTTTATTAAAACTGTGGTCAATGCGCTGTACGGGCGGATTCATAACATTTCGGAAATTATAGAAAATCTGTTGTGGAAGACGGGCGGACTGCCTTCCAGTCATTCGGCTCTGGTCAGCGCGCTGTGTACAACCATCGGGTTCAAGCAAGGGATTTCCTCCGATGTTTTTATCCTCTCTTTTTGTTTTTGCATGATTACGGTGCGGGACGCGGTCGGGGTGCGGCGGTCGAGCGGTCTTCAGGCGAAAAAGATTAATGAATTGGGGCGGATGCTGCACGAAAAGCGGATTGCAACGTATATTCCGATTAAAGAGGTGCAGGGGCATTCGCCGATGGAAGTGACGGTCGGCTGCCTGCTGGGTTTTTTTACGGGACTTGCATTTTCTCTCTTCTAAAAGCGCGCAGGCTCAGGCGGAACGCGCATTACCGCACGCCGGGCTGTTATTTTATTGAAAAAAGAATGAATCGAAAGGGGATGCCGCCGCACTCTTTTACATGATGCGGGAGCAATAGACATGGGAAGCGGCGGCTGAAAACTTCGGCGATTTCCGCTTTGGGGCGGGCGGCGGAATAAAATCTATGAACTGCATAAAGAATTATATAATTCCTTCCATTATATTAATGCTCTCGCTGGTTTTACCGCATTTGTTCAAAGCGGCTCCGGTCGCCCAACTATGGCGCGGCTACACAGTCGTGCGCGTTCCTGCGGCGGACGCGGCTGTTCTCCCGCCGATTCTTGAGCAAAACGGCTGCGCGGATGTCATTCGGCTTGAAAATCAGCATCCCCCGCTTGAATCGGACAGCGGCGCGCCCATAGCTCCGGCGTTTTTTTCCGAAGAGGACGACTATCTTGTGGCGCGGCGCGCGTACTTTTTCGATAAGAGCGGCCGCTTTCAGCTGATGTATGTTCCGGTTCGGTATGCGCGGCAGGCCGCCGCGGTCTTGAACGAGCTTTCCGCCGTACACGGCATTACCGGCGCGCTTATCGGCCGGACGGAATACTCATGGTTCTGCCCGCTGGTGTGCATTCTGTTCGCTGCGGCGTTGACGCTTTTGGCGGCGGATAAAACGCGGTTCGTCTTGGCGGCCGCAGCTCCCGCGTTCTATCCGATTGCCCTGCCGCTTGCAGCTCCAAGCGCGGGAGTGTGCCTTCTGCTCTGCGGCATCTTTGCCGCGCACGGCGTTGCGCGGAATGAATGCGACCGTCCGCACCGGAAAAAGCGTGCGCTTCCGATCTTTGCGGCGGCTGCCCTGCCGTGCGCTTTTACGGGCGGACTCAAGGCGGGGCTGCTGCTTACCCTTGCGTTGTGCGGGGCGGCGGCGGGCGCTCTGCTCCACGCGAAAATACAAGAAGCCCTGAACGAGCAGTATTCGTTTCGTCCGGTGCGGATTTTGACTGCGGCGCTGTCGGAACAAGCCGTTGACAAACGGCTGATTGCGCTGCCGTTGACTTCCTGCGCGGCGGGAATCTTACTCGGCTCCGTTTTGCTTGCACCGCGCGCGACACCCTTCGACAAAAGCATCGGCGGCTTTTTCGTCCCCGCGCCCGGAGGCGAATCCGGCACCTTACCCGGCCTTTCCGATTACATTCACTGGCGGTGGCGGGCGTTGACGGCTCCGTATGCGCCTTTCGACGGCACGCACCTCGACAGCGTTCCGGCGGACGGCGAGCGAATCGTCTTTCCGCGTTACGCGCTTTCGGACGGCGTAATACGCGCTTCTTCCGACGTTTTCGTGTTCGACGATGCGTTCCGCGCCGCTTCTCTTTCCGCCCTCGATGCGCTGCCCTATCCTGCCGTCGAAAAATTGCTGAAAGCGCAGGGAGAGGCCGCGCAATTCGGCTATTCTTCCGCGTCTTTTCAAAGTGTAACCCTTTTGACTATAATACCGCTCGCTGCCGCCTGCTTCATCCCTTTGTTTTTTGCGGCTGCGGGATGGTACGGAGCGTTTAAAAATCGGTATAAGGTATGAATATGGTTGTTTTTTCTGGTTTTTATGCTTCAAAGAAAAAAGCTTACAAAAAAACTATTAACGGATTTATTCCGCAGTCTCTCGTTGTGCCCGTGCGCCTGCTCGACGGCGACCGGAGCTCAATCCGCGTGCAAGTCGGCGACACGGTAGAAGAGGGCGACTGCATTGCGGCCTCCGACAATCCCGACACCGGCGTGTCGATGAGCTATGCGCCGGTTCCCGGAACGGTAACTGAAATCGGGGAGTGCCGCTGCCCGAACGGTACTGTGTCGGAAGGAATCCGGATTCGGCTCGGCGGCGCGTTTCGCTTCCTCGGCAGAAGGATTGAAAAGCGGGATGTGCAGCAGCTTTCAGCGCACGAAATGCTTTCGGAAATCGAAAAGCAGGGAATCATTAACACATTCGTAACGGATAAGCCGGTTACCCTCGCAAAATCCATACGGGATGCCCGCGCGGAGCATCCCTTTCTCATTGTCCGCCTGTTTGACGAAGACCCGTCCCGCATCACCGATTCGCTGGTTGCCTCCCTCTTTCTTGAGGATGTGTATTCCGGAGCGGCGATGACGGCTGCGGCGCTCGCTGCGGCGGGCATTATTTTTGTTACGGAAAAAGATTTTGCCGGTCAAAAGGATTTTGAATTCGGCTGTCCGGCGGCCTTCGTGCCGGTAAATGAGCGGCAGTATCCGGCGGCGTTCAAAAAGGACATGTGCGCGGCGGTGCGCAAAACGCTGAAAAATACGCCGTTTTGCGCCGCGTCCGAACGTTCGCTGTTTACCGACGCAACGACGATGCAGGAAACGCATCGGGCGCTTTTGTACGGCATTCCGGTTATCGACCGGTACGTGCATGTTTCGGGGGATTGCATCAACGCTTCCAGTTTGATGAAAGTGGCGATCGGAACGCCGCTGAGCTATCTTGCTGAACAGTGCGGAGGGCTTCGCCGGAATTTGCGGACTGCGATTGTAAACGGACAGATTTCAGGCTTTGCCGCCGACAATCTCGATGCGCCGGTAACCAAATACGTCAAATCCGTTGTGTTTTTAAGCTCCCGCTACATTGCCGAACGGGTGAGCAGCGCGTGTGTGCGCTGCGGAAATTGCCGCCGGGTTTGTCCGCGGCATCTTGCGCCGGATATCATCTACCGGCACATAACCGGAGAAATCATTGCGGAAAACGATTACCTGCGCTCAACCGCGCTGTGCTCGCTCTGCGGCCTCTGCAATTCCGTGTGCTCCGCCCGCTTGCCGATTTGTCAAACGATTGACGGCTTCAAAAAGGAACGCCTGATGCGTCAGCAGGCGCATCGGAGGCAAGCCGCTGCCGTCGCGCAAGGAGCGGAATGGTGATACAGCTGAAAAGAAAATATGCGGAAACGCCGGTGCGCCCGTTCGTATATCTGAAAGAATCGATCGGAATGGAAGCCGGAAAAACCTTCCTCTTGCTGGCGGTGCAGATTGTTTTGCTTGCCGCCGCGCGCAGTTTCGGCGCGCTTTCCGTTATCGCCGCGACAACGCTCGCTTCCGCGCTCGCCGATTTGCTGGCGCGGAACTGGAATACGGGCGGCCGGGAACGGTTTTCGCTTTTAGTCGGCATCAATCAAGGCATCATTGCCGGAATGCTGGTGCCGGAACAGTATCCGCCGCTGACGGCATTTGCGGCAACCTTTGCGTCCATGCTGCTGCTCAAATATTTTTTCGGCTCATTTGCCGCTGCGTGGGCGCATCCGTCCGTATTTGCCGCCGTCATTCTCTGGTTTGCCGGAACGACGCTCTTTCCTGCGTTGAGTATTTCAAAAGAGTTGCTGGCATTCAGTAATCCGTCCCACTTTTTGATTAAGTCGGGCGTCTTTCCGCTGTGCCGGTTCGACAGCCTTTTGACCGACGCGCTGAACAATTCGCTCTTCCGGCTGTTCGGGACGACTGTTCCGAACGGCTACGTTTCTCTTTTTTGGGATACGCATTCGGCGATTCCCGCATTCCGATTTAACTGCGTTACGCTGCTGTCTTCGGCGTTCGTGTTCGGCTCCGATTTTATGCGGGCGCTGATTCCCGGCGTCTTTCTGTTCGTGTATCTGCTGCTCGTGCGTTTGGCTTCTCCCTTTTTTTACGGCGGCCTTTTGTTTCAGGGCGATATGCTGCTGGCCGCATTGACGGGCGGCACGCTGTTTACGGCGCTTTTTATTATCGGCTGGCACGGAACCGTGCCGCTTTCCCTGCACGGCAAGCTGCTCTATGCGCTGTGCGGCGGCGTTGCGGCGTTTTTGATTGCAGGAGTCGGCACTTCGTCCGCTGGAATGATTTTTACGGCGCTTGCGGCAAACTGCATCTCCATCCCGATTCAAAAATGGGAAGGCAGAAAAGACCGGATGGAGCTGCGGCGGATGCTGCAGACGCTTGAGGACAAGGCGGAACGGATATGATGATCAATCGGCAAATACAGACGAAAGAGTTTTTGCGCGGGTACGGTATTTTTTTCGGAATGCTTTTACTGTTCATGCTGATTCTGATGCTGCTCGGGAAGGTGTCCGCCGGACGGTGGGAGTCGGGCTTGCGCCAGTCGATCGCTGCGGTTTTGGACGAAAAGCAGGCGGGCGTATGGACGCTCGGAGACGCGGTCGGCATCACGACTCCGCTTTCGATGGGAGCTGCGGCGTACCGGGCAACGCGCGCGGAAGACGGTGCGGAAGCCGTTGCGGTCATTCTCCGCGTGCAGACGCTTTTCGGGCCGCTGTCGGCGGTTTTTATGCAAACGGGAAAGGAACCTGCGGCCTTCATCGGTTTTGCGTCCGTGCACGGGCGCATTACCGAACTGCTCGATACGTTTGCCGTCAGTCCGCGCATTTCGTATTGGCGGCGGAAAATCGGGACGATTCTTGAAGCGTCCGAAGCGGAGGCGGCGCGGTGAACAGAAAATCCTATTCGATGTACATTGCGGCAATTTGCCCGATGGTGATTGCAACGCCGGGACGCTTTGCCGCCGGCATCGCCCTTTCGCTGGAATTATGTCTGCTGATGCTTGCCGGCACGGGATTCCGGCAGCTTGTGCGGCGGCTCGGAATCGGGATGCTGCAGGAAATGACAATGCTTGCATTCATCGTATTTTTTACGCTGCTGTGGCGGCAGCTGCTCATTTTTGTTTCGCCGGAACTTGCGTTACAGCTCGGCTATGTCATGTATTTTCCCGCGCTCTCTACCTTTGCGGTTATTTTTCTTTTCGATGCCGAACAGGAACGTTTTCTGCCCGAACTGCGCGCCAATATGCTGCCCGTTCTGCGGTTTTCCGCGTATACGGCTGCTGTATGCCTCATCCGCGATGTGTGCGGCTACGGAACCGTAACGTTTATCGCGGCATACGGAACGGCGGAAAAAGTATTGTTCCGCGCGCCCGTTTCCGTATTTATTTTTATCGCATCCGTACCGGGCGCGCTCATTTTGGCGGCGCTTTCGCTCATCGGCTATCTTGCCGCGCTCAAAAAGATGCGGATGTTTTCGCGGATGGAGGCGGCGCAATGATTTACCTCTTTCTCTATTATTTTTTGTTCGCGTCCGCCGTGCTGGTCTACGGATTGGGATTGAATACCGTGCCGCTGGTGTACGGTTCGATGCGGCGCATCTACTTACCGCTCATAAAGATGGCGGCGTCGGTGGCGTCGGCAGCTCCGCTGACGTGGCTGGTAACGACGTATATTTTGTCGCCGCTTTCGCTGATTGAACTCTATCCGCTTGCGGCATTGCTCATCCTGACGGCTATTTCCGTGTTTATGGAAGCGCTCATCCGGATTACGGCCGGCCGCGCCGCTGCGGAATTCGGCGTATCATTCCTGTTGACGCTGCTTGCACTCAATGAAAGCGCGTCTCTGGCCGATGTTGTTATCATTACGGCAGTGTGTTTTGCGTCGGTGGCGACGGTGGTGCCGCTGCTGCATTCACTGAAGTATCGGATCGATATGACGAGCGGCGTCCGCTGCGTCGAACACTTGCACGCGCTCATTCTCATTTCGATTGCCGTTCTGGTTTCTGTGCTTGCGGCGGGGAACGTGTCGTGGCTGAATCCGGAGGTGCTGCCGTGATTGTCAAATGGATTTTATTCGTTCTGTTTTTGCTGGTCATCGCGCTGATTCATTATTTCCTTTTCTGCATCCTCTCTCCTGCTGTGATGAAGCAGACGGAAATCGATGACAGTATGCTTTTTTTTAAAAGCCGGCATGATTTTTATAACGACAGTGCCGATACTATTTTTGAGGCCTCTGCGGATTCCTTTGATGAAGCGGCCGCCGGATTTTTACAGAAAAAAACGTTTCAAATGTGGCGGTTCTTTTATAACCTGCTCAAGAGGTAAGCACGGGAAGCTATGGGTGAAGTTCATATCTGTTTTGTCTTAAAATCATCCGCAATCGGGCTCGGCAATTCTAATTCGTTTGAAAGCGATTATCAGAACATCTATAAGCCCGCCGGAAAATTTCTCTACGCCCATCAGTCGTTCCGCATGGCTTTTGCATTTAACGGCGTGCTGCTGAATTTTCTCCATAAAAAGCATCCCGAATTCATCGATATTCTGCAGGAATTGGTTTCGCGCAAGCAGGCGGAGATTTTAGGCGGCGGTTATTACGATCCGGCTTTTCCGCTCCTTTTTCCGATGGATCGCACCGGCCAAATCGAAAAGCTCTCTTCGGAAATTCGGCAGACAACCAAAAAACGGCCGCGCGGCATTGCCGTTTGCGCAAGCATTTGGGATTCGTCGCTGGTAAGCTGCTTTTCAACGTGCGGAATGGAATATGTTTTGTTGGACGAATCCGTTTTGCCGCCGGAAAAAGCGCCCTTTGCGCCCTTCATCATGTCGGATAAAGCGAAGTCGGTTTCAATTATTCCGGTGTGCCGTTCCATTAAGCCGGATTTTGAGGAGCCTGCGCTGTTTACCGCCGCATTGGAGCGCGCAATCGGAGCGGCGGACGAAAAAGGCTCCGGCGGGCACGATCGGGGAGCCGTTTTCTTTTTACGGCATGAAGACATTACAAATCATTTGGATACCGGCGTATTTGAACGGCTGGAGGATGCCGTTGCCGCGCGCGAAGGCTTTGCGCTTTCGACGCCGTACCGTTTTTTGAAAGCGTGCGCAAAGCGCGTACCGGTATACGTTGCGGCGGGCATGTGCAGCGATGTGGGACAGTGGGCGGTGAAGCCGTATCAAGCGGTTAAAGTCGATGCCCACCGGCCGCCGACCGTTTACGATTTTCTTCAACTGTATCCGCAAAGCAAGGCGCTCTATGACCGAATGCTGTACATGAGCCTTTTGGTCAATCAGTATCACGGCGACAAGATGCGGAAAACCGCCGCGCGGGAAAAACTGTGGGAAGCGCAGAACGGCGACGGGTTCATTTGCACGGCAAAGGGAGCCTTTGTGGGAGCTGCGTACCGGCAAAAGGCGTACCGAACGCTGAACGAAGTGGATAAAATCCTCCGCGAATACGGAAGCGCCGGAGAATCGATGGTTTCGTTCGATTATAACGGCGACGGCATGACCGAATATGTTTGCCGTATGCAAAATTATTTTGCCTGCATAAACCTTGCCGGAGGCTCCGTTTCCGAGCTGGACGTGATGCGCGGCGCGGGAAACTTTGCCGACAATCTCGTGCGCGTCAAAGAGTTTGAAGGCTACGATGACGGCTACCAGCGCGGACTTTTTACGGATCATCTTTTTACGGAAAAGGAATTTAAAAACTATCTGGAAAACCGGCCGGCGGGCACCGGCATTTTTTCAAAAATCATTTACACCGAAAAGAAATTCAACGGGCTGCATTGGGAGCTGGAGCTGGCCGTGAGCGCCCTGTACCGGAATGCGCAAAAGGTAACGCTCCGCAAGCGGTACGTCGTTTCGTCGGGCGGTATGACCGTGCAGTACATTTTAAAGAATGAAAGCGCGGAGCCGCTGAGCGCGAAATTTGCCGTTGAATCGAGCTTTGCGCAGACGAACTTTAATCCCGACGATTTTACTGCGTTCAAGCTGGAAATTGCGGCCGGCGGGCAGCGGCGCGAAATCAACACGAAAACCTCTTCAAAAGAGCTCCATCCCGACGGCATGGTAAACGATGTCGAAGTCGTGCAGCTGACGGACACGGACAACGGCGTTTCGTTTGTGTTCGAGCCGAACGAGGCGTCTGGTTTTTCTTTTATCCCGATTATTTTTAAGCGCCCCGAATACGCTTCCGGCGATTTGGTAGAAGCGGGGATGACGTTTGCAAGCGCGCTGTTCTGGGATGTCAGCCTTGAAGCGGGAAAAGAAATGGAAAAAACGATTAACTTTTCGATTTTTAATGAACATAAACGCCGCAAAGGAAAAGCATCCGGAGGGTGAGCAGTCGACGAAACGGCGGGCACGTCCGGCGGAAGGGTAACGCTCCTGGCGAAGCGGCAGGGAAAGCGACTGCGGACGGAAAAGCGGAACGGTGCGCGGAGTACGGCACAGCGGGCCCGCTTGCGTTACGGGCATCCGCTTGGCTCCGCGCGTGCCGGTGATTCGGGCGAGAGGTACGCAGGACGCTCTTCTTTCCGAAATGCGGGCAAAATGGCCGGACGGCGAATGGTTCGGCAGCTTTTGCCAGAGTTGCGTGTGCGTCCGGCGGAAGGGTAACGCTCCTACGAAGCGGCAGGGAAAGCGACTGCGGACGGAAATGCTGAACAGTGCGTGGGATTCGGCGCGGCGGGCCTGCCTGCGTTACGGGCATCCGCTTGGCCGTGCGTACCGGCGATTCGGGCGGAGGAACGATAAGCGCTCTCCTTTCTGAAACGCGGGCAAAATGGTCGGGCGGTAAACGATTCGGCGGCATTTGCGGCGGTCTAGTACACACAAAAATAGAGGCGCATATGAATTACGGTTTTATTCGGGCGGCGTGCATGAGTCCGGCGTTGAAGGTTGCTGATTGCCGGTACAATGCGGAGCGTATTGCGGAGGCTGCGGCGCGTGCGGCGGAAAAGGTCGCGGCGCTTGCGGTGTTTCCGGAGCTGTGCGTTACCGGCAGTACGTGCGGGGATCTTTTCTTGCAGGCGGCCTTGCAGCGCGGCGCGCTCGATGCGCTGGAGCATATTGCGGAAAAAACTGCCGGCCTGGATCTGCTGATTGCGATCGGGATGCCGCTTCCGGTCGGCGACGCGTTGTTTAATTGCGCGCTGTTTTTGCATCGCGGAGTCCTTCTTGCCGCCGTTCCGAAAACCTTTATTCCCGATTGCGGGGAATCCGATCAAAAGCGTTATTTTGCATCCGGCGCGGGAGCGGAGGGCGGAACCGTTTTTGTTTCCGAGCGCTTTACTGCGGTGCCGTTCGGTACGGATATTGTCATTTGCGACAAAAATAATGCGGATTTTACTGTCGGTGCGGAATTGTCCGACGACCTGTCGGCTCCGCTGCCGCCGTCTTGCCGCGCAGGAATTTCCGGTGCGCGCGTCATTGTCAATCTTGCCGCGAGCAATGAAATTGCCGGACGTGCGGCGCGGCGGCGGCTTTCGGTTACGGCGCAATCGGCGCGGACACTGTCGGCCTATCTGTATGCGGGTGCGGGGCGCGATGAGTCGTCGCAGGATTTGATTTTCGGCGGACACCAGCTCATTGCGGAAAACGGCGCGCTGCTGGGGGAAACCAAACCCTTTACGGGCGAAGAGCTCTATGCGGATATCGATCTTGAACGCATTGCGCTGGACCGGCGCCGGTCGACGGCGTTTTCCGATGCTGCGGCGCTTGACGCGCTCCCGTTCCGGCGCGTTTATTTTGACGGCGGTGCGGATCGTTTCCCGTATACGCAAGTGCGCTTGCTCCGTCCGCTTGCCGCCCATCCCTTCGTTCCCGATGACGAGCGGGAGCGCAAAGAACGCTGCGCGGACGTTATCCGGATGCAGACGGAGGCGCTTGCCAAACGGCTCCGGCATATTGGCGCGCAGTCGGCCGTTATCGGGCTTTCCGGCGGGCTGGATTCGACGCTCGCCTACCTTGTTACGCTCAAGGCGTTTGATTTGCTGCATCTCGACCGCGCAGGCATTCGGGCCCTTACGCTTCCGTGCTTCGGCACAAGCGACCGGACGTACCGCAATGCCTGTTTGCTCGCAAAGAAAACCGGCTCGTCATTTTCCGAAATCAATATTGCCGATGCGGTGCGCCTCCATTTTCAGGATATCGGGCATGATGCGGCCGTGCATGATTCCGTGTACGAAAATGCGCAGGCACGGGAGCGGACGCAAGTACTCATGGACATTGCGAATCAAATCGGCGCGCCGGTGATTGGGACGGGCGACTTATCGGAGCTTGCGCTCGGCTGGTGTACGTATAACGGCGACCACATGTCGATGTACGGTGTGAACGCCTCCGTGCCGAAGACGCTCGTGCGCCATGCGGTCGCTTCCATTGCCGATGAAACGGCGGACAGCGAATTGGCTGCCGTGCTCCGCGACATTTTGGACACGCCGATTAGCCCGGAGCTGCTTCCGCCTGAAGACGGGGCGGTTTCGCAAAAGACGGAAGACATTGTGGGCCCGTATGAGCTGACCGATTTTTTCCTGTATTATCTTTTGCGCTTCGGCTTTTCGCCCGCAAAGATTTTGTTTCTTGCTGACTGTTCGGCGCTCCCCTATTCGCATGACGAAAAACTCAAGCACCTCCGCATGTTTTACCGGCGTTTCTTTTCGCAGCAATTTAAGCGTTCGTGCCTGCCGGATGGGGTAAAAGTCGGTTCGATAGGGCTTTCTCCGCGCGGAGACTGGCGGATGCCGAGCGACGCCGCCGGTACGCTGTGGCTTTCCAAACTCGATGCGCTGCAATAATGCTCGGCTACGTTCACGATTTCCATGCGGGAAACCATGCGGACATCCTCAAACATTGCGTGCTGATCGAGCTGCTTAGGCATTTGAACCGGAAGGACAAGCCGTACACGTTTTTTGATACGCACGCCGGAGCCGGTTTGTACAACCTTTCCGATGCGCGGGCGCAGAAGACGGGCGAGGCGGCAAACGGCATCGAGCGGCTTTTGTCCTGCTGCAAAGAAAATGCCGACGCAGTTCCGCAGCAGCTGGCGGCTTATCTTTCGCTCATTGCCCCCTATTACCGGCAAGGGCTGTATCCCGGCTCACCCCGCATTGCCGCCGATTATTTGTCCGCAGGGAGCGCGCTCATCCTCTCCGAACTGCATCCGGCCGCCTTTGCAACTTTGCGCCGCACCATGCAGGGCGCCCGCGCCGCCTTGCACCATCGAAACGGCTGGGAGATGCTCAATGCGCTTACCCCGCCCAAAATCAAACGCGGCGGCGCATTCATCGACCCAAGCTACGAACTTCCCGCTGATTACCCCGCTGCGGCCGAAACGCTTTCGGCCGTGTTTAGAAAATGGCCGGCGGCCATCCTTGCGCTGTGGTATCCGCTGCTTTCCTATCGAAGCGATTTGATTTGCGGCATGAAGGAAACAATCGTCCGCGAAATCCGGAAATGCAGCGCCTCAACAGAAATCCTCGAAGCCGAACTGTGCGTCAATGCGCCCGACGCCCACCAAGAAACCGCCTTGGCCGACTCAATCGGCAGCCGCACCCCGCGCATGTACGGAAGCGGTATGCTCATCGTCAATCCGCCGTGGAAAACAGCCGAACGTCTTTCCGCCATCCTGCCCTTTCTTGCCGACTGCCTCAGTGTTGACGGCAGGGGCGGGTGCGGCGTGCACTTCCGGTAGCGCGACGGGAGGGGGCATCGGCGGCACGGGGCTGGGCGACGAGGGGGCGGAGATAGTGCGTGGCGGGCAGCGCGGATTGCGTTCTTCGTATGTCAGTGAGCTGAGAATCTGCGCGTGTGCCCACCGTTCATGCGGTACGCACAACACGCTCCCGCTGTTTCCGGCTCGTAAACGAAACCGGACAGCAAACCGCTTGCTGTCTGCTGTCCGGTTTTACTGTCCGCCCGTCCGTTTACCGCGTCATTTTGCGGTAGACGGTGCGCTTCGGAACGCCTGCGTCTTCGCCGAACTG
>CAUTZW010000058.1:0-17016 GCA_963543045.1 uncultured Treponema sp. | reverse complement strand
AATTGTTCGCGCGTTATATCGCTGGGATATTGCTTTCTCATACTTGTATTATAGCTTATTTTTTAGACATTAAACAGGTTCTTATATAGAGTGATCAAAAATTGATTTCCATGATGTCCTTCCGCCCGACGTTTTATATTCGAGGAGAGACGTTTTTCCGACTTGCCGAGGTCCTGCTATCAGTACAACCGGAAAAAAATTATTTATTTGCGGAATAGCATTTTCAAGCGTTCTTTGTATATACAATTAAAAAAAACTCCGGATAATCTAAAGTATGACTTTAGATTATCCGGAAAATGACGCAAAATCAAGGGCGGTGCAGCTCATTTTCCATTAAGCGGAAATACCGGATATCGCTTTTATCGGGATTGCTTTTCTTTTTAATCTTACTTGAATTGTTGACAAACTCGCTTCAATCCTTATACTTTGCATTATAAAACTGCCGAACGTCGGCGGCGGTTTTAAATTTATTTTAACGATGTAACCAAAATGCAAAAACGCAACTTTACTTTACTGCAACTGCTCAAGAACCGCCGCTCTGGCTTAATCACAAGAATGTAAAATATCCCGACACGCTGTTTATCAGCGCAATCGGGGAGGGCGCTTCCGCAGAGCAGGCGAAGGAAGACGCCGCCGCACAGCTTGCGCTCTATTTTAATTCCACCATCACCGTCAACCGCGAAGCGCAAAGCCGCGTTACCGAAACCGATTCCGTAAATAAATCCCGTTCCGTCTCAAGTCAAATTGCGATTGACGCGGAAGCGGACTTGCCGCTCCTTTCTTTTTCCGAAACATTTTGCGATTCTGCCGACTCATGGCACGTTTGCGCGTTCATCAACAAAGGCGAGGCGGCAAAAGTTACTGCCGCTGAGCTTGAAAGCGGCATTCAAAAAGCAAAAACCGCCTTTACCGTCAATCAAAACGCGGGCGCATCTCTTTCCGCGTTTTCAGGCTTTGCAAAAGTGCAAGCCTCCCTCGAAAAATTGGAAAAAACGGCGGAAACGCTTACCGTGCTAGATTCTTCGCGCGGTGCGTCGCTGCGGGCGCAAATGGACGCGCTCTACGGCGAATGCACGGCGGCAATGCGGAAAATCAAACCGCGTCTGTCGTTCCGCATAAAAATCGAAAACGACATGGACGACATCCTTTCGACCGTCTTAAACGAAATCCTTGAAAGCGAGGGATTCGTGTGCAGCGATTCGGCGAATCTTGTCATCTCCGGCAAAGTTACGCTGTCGAAGTCCGAAAACGACGCGGGCGTTTTTGCGCGTCCCGGTCTCACGCTCAAAATCCAAAACCGGCAGGGCGAGCCGCTCTATTCTTATTCCCGTCAATACAAAAAATGGGGACACCGGACGGAAGACGGCGCGGCGCGGAAAGCCTTTGCGGAAGTCGAAAAGGACTTACGCGCCAATTTTATGAGCGTCTTTCAATAACAGCGCTTGTGCAGTCATGGAACTTTCCGGCGGACGTGCAGGCTGCCGGTAAAATAAAGGATTATAAGGAGTAGCACATGAAAAAGATCCTTGGAATTATGGCGGCGCTCGTCTGTGCGCACGCTGCGGTTTTTGCAGTTGAAATCGAAACTGCGCTGGCGCAAACGACGGAGCAGTTTTCCAAAACGCTCAAAGCCGGAAGCACGATTGCGATTGTCGGCATTTCGTCGGACACGGAGGAGATGAGCGACTTTATGCTCGACGAGCTGACCGTCAACTTCGTAAAACAGCGCAAGCTCAAAGTTGCCGACCGCGCAAACCTTGCCGCCATCAAAAAGGAAATGAATTTCCAACTTTCAGGCGAAGTCGGCGACGACTCCATTCAGCAAATCGGCGCGATGGCGGGAGCGCAGACCGTTATCCGCGGCAACATGAAGCCGCTTGGCGACACGTACCTGCTCGTCATTCACGCGCTCAACGTTACGAGCGCCGCGGTGGAAGATATTTACCGGACGAGAGTTGAACCGAACGAGACGACCGCGCTGCTTATGGATTCCTCAAGCGACGGTAAGAAAACGAAAAAGCATGCGGTGAGCTACGGACGGTACAGTGCGGGGCAGCGATTTGGGATGGGCGTCGGCAATATGCTGTTTGGTACTGGTTCGTACGTTGCAGGGCACCCGATTGACGGCGCCATTTTGAGCGGATGGCACGTTCTCAATATCGGGTTGATTGTCGGAGGAACATTGGGTTCAAGAGACTTTGGAACGCTTGTCGCTATGGACACAATCGGTGCCATATCAAGTATAGGCGCAATCATGTATGGATTCATCCGTCCTAAATTCTACACCAAGCGTCCCAGCATTGCGTCAGGCGTACCGGACGTACTGAGCGGCTTCAATTTGGGCTTCGTTCCGCTTGAAAACGGTTCCGTTGCGCCGTGTTTGGCGTATTCCATTTCGTTCTAGCACATGCGGCCGACGCGGGCAATGCGGCGAGCGCTCCGGAATGAAAGCGTTGTCGGCGGAATCGGGCGCGGCTGAAATAAGCGCCGCACGGATTTGCTGAAAGTTTGCGTTGCAAACGTTGATATTTATAGGTGCGCTCAACGCGCACAGGAAAAACTTTTATCGGAAGTTGAAACTTCCTCAAAAAGTTTTTTAAGGAGTAGAAGATGAAAAAGATGGTTAAAGCGCTTACGGGCGCGGCGGCAGCGGTGTGTGCGGGGGCGTTCCTCGCCGGTTGTGCGACGACGCAGAGCGCGCCGCAAGCGAAGATGGATACGCGTCCGAGAGTAATCGACTGGCAGGGAGCCGCCTACGGAACGGAGATTCCCGAATGGGCGCGCATTATTTTGCAGGGCGACGACGTGGACAAAATCCAGAAAATGCCTGAGTTCAGCAAAAAGTACGTCAAATTCGCTTCGGCGCGCGGGCAGGACGTTGATTTGCTCAAGGCATGGGCGGCAGCGGACGCGGCGGACGCCATTTCCCGCAGCATCACGCAAAGCGTAACAAGCGAGCTGGGGACGGCGGTCAGCGGCAACAAAGACGACGCGGCGACGGTCAAAATGGCAGAACAAGCGATCGGTATTTTCGCCTCCAACAAGCTCAGCGGCTTTGAAAAATCGCGGGAATTTTGGGTGCAGCAAGAGAAAGCGGGCAAAACGCAATTTGAATACGTCGTTTTGTATGCAATCGACAAAGACAATTTCCAAGAGCAGGTCGACGCGGCCTTAGGCAAAATCGCCGCAAAGTCCGCGCAGGAAAAAGAAGCCCTGTCGCGTATCAATGAGCTGGTAAAAACCTCCGCCCTCCGCGCAACAACCGTAACGGAAGAACGCTAAACCGTCCTCATAGGGACGCAGAAACGCCGGATTTTCCGTATGCACGGAGTCCGGCGTTTTTTGTGTGCGGCGAGAGGATAGGACTGGCTGGGCTTAAGCGGGGTAAAAGGAAGGATGGATTTTTTATTCTTGTACCCAATCTTCAATTTTAGGTTCTTTATTCGCGCGAATTCATTGATGTTATGCGTAACCAGCGTTGCATTTTCATGCAAAGCCGTTGCAGCAATGAGCAAATCATTCGCACCGATTTTTGTTCCAAGTCTTTTCTTATCTCTGCATACTCATAAGTCATTTTACTTGTAAAGTCGACTATATCAAAACGGTTCAAAAAATTTTCTACTCTCGATACCGACTGCGCCCGCGTTCGGCTTTTAAAAGCGCCGAGCAAAAGTTCCCCTTTTACAATAGCGGAGATTTTGATTTCTTTAGGCGAAATCGATAGCAACCTCTCTTTTACAGATGGAAATCTCCCATTTAAGAAATAAATACATATGTTGGAATCAATAAAATACATCAGAATGCCTCTCTCGTTTCCAATTCCGGTTGCGCCGGTCTGCAAAATGAGGGATCGGAAATGGAGCCGAATAAATTTTCCCATTCATCAGGGGCGCGGGGCTCTGCTTTTTCCATAATTTTGCTTACAAGCCATTTTGAAAGCGGCATTTTGTGCGCACGCGCTTCATTCTCGATTTTTTTAACTGCTCGTGAGTTACATACAAGGATAGCTGCGGCATATTTCCATCTCCTTTATGCAAATTATAAAATGACTATAGAGCATACAAACAGCTTTGCAAAGACGACGCACGTGCCGACTTCATCTGCCGCGCAACGCCCGCAACCACCCCCTTCCGGCAGTTTCGCAGGCGAAAGTGCAAGCGGACAGCTGGCAAAGTTAAATCCCGCAAAATCAATTTTCCTGTCCGCCCCCAGTCTGCGCAACGCCCACACCGGATTTCTTCCCGCAGTTTCGCAGGCGAAAGTGCAAGCGGACAGCCGATCAAGTTAAATCCCGCAAGACCAATTTTCCTGTCCGCCCCGCCGCGCTCGCTGATTTCACCTCCCGCATTCTGCGTGAGCTCCCGCACCGAACTTCCTCCCGCAGTTTCGCAGAGCGAAAGTGCAAGCGGACAGTCGGCCAAGTTAAATCCGTAAAACCAATTTTCCTGTCCGCCGCGCACTCCGCGCAACACCCGCACCGAACTCCCTCCCGCAGTTTCGCAAAGCAAAACTGCAAGCGGACAGCCGATCAAGTTAAATCCGCAAAACCAAATTTTCCTGTCCGCCGCGCCCTTGACAGAAAATCGGCGCCTTAATAGGATGCTTTCTCATGACTGCAGACGAACTTCGTAAAAAATATATCGATTTTTTTAAAAGCAAAAACCACACGGAGATTTCCGGACAATCATTGATTCCCGAAAATGATCCCTCCGTTCTTTTTACGACGGCGGGAATGCACCCGCTCGTTCCCTATCTCCTCGGCGAAGCGCATCCGGCGGGCACGCGGCTGACGGATTATCAAAAGTGCGTCCGCACCGGCGACATCGAAGAAGTCGGGGATGAAAGTCATCTCACCTGTTTTGAAATGCTCGGCAACTGGTCGCTCGGCGACTATTTTAAAAAGGAAGCGATTGCATTCAGTTATGAGTTTTTAACCGGCGCGCAGTGGCTGGCGCTTGATCCTCGCAAATTGTCCGTTACGGTTTTTGCAGGCGACGGCAATGCGCCGCGCGATGAAGAAGCCGCTACGTATTGGAAAGAAAATGGTATGCCGGAAGGTCGAATTGCCTATCTGCCTGCGGAAGACAACTGGTGGGCGGCCGGCGCAACCGGTCCATGCGGCCCTGACACGGAGATTTTCTATTGGGTCGGCGAGGGGATTCCGCCGGAAAATTCCAACAAAAGCACCGACAGTAAAAATTGGATGGAAATCTGGAATAATGTTTTCATGCAGTATAACCGGCTTTCTCCCGATCGGCTGGAGCCGCTGCCGAAGCGCAACGTCGATACCGGCATGGGGCTTGAGCGCACCAACTGCATCCTGCAAGGCAAGTCGAGCGTCTATCTTACCGAAGTGTTCGAGCCGATTATCCGTTCAATCGGAGCGCTGTCCGGCTATGCGTATGGCAGTAATGACGAAAAGGACAAAAGCGTCCGCATCATTGCCGACCATGCGCGCGCGGCGGTCTTTATTCTCGGCGATCAGAAGGGCGTAACGCCGTCGAATATTGGCGCGGGCTACGTCTTGCGCAGGCTCATCCGACGGGCGGTACGGCACGGCCGCAAACTCGGCATCGAAAATGCGTTCTTGGCAAAGATTGCCGGAACGGTCATCGACAATTTCAAGTCCGCCTATTCTGAGTTGGAACAAAACCGCGAAAAGATTCGCACGGAACTTACGGCGGAGGAAAATAAATTCCGCGAAACGCTCAAAAAAGGCGAGGCCGAATTCCAAAAGCTGCTTCCGAATCTGATGAAAAACCCTAAAAAAGAGATTCCCGGCCGCGTCGCTTTCCGCCTGTACGATACGTTCGGTTTTCCGATTGAACTGACGCAGGAACTTGCTGCGGAAAATGATTTTACCGTTGACCTCAACGGCTTTGCGGAGGCGGAGAAAAAACACCGCGATGCCTCTAAAACGCTTGAAGCGGGGACTGCAAAGGGCGGTTTGGCCGAACATTCCGACATCGCAACCAAGTACCACACCGCAACGCACCTGCTGCAGCAGGCGCTGACGCTCGTACTTGGCGAGCATATCGCGCAGAAAGGCTCCAACATCAATGATGAACGGCTCCGTTTTGACTTCACCCATCCGGAACCGATGACGGCCGAGCAAATTAAGCAGGTCGAAGACATGGTAAACGAACAAATCCAGAAAGATTTGCCGGTAACGATGGCGGTTATGACGCTGGATGAAGCGAAAGAGGCAGGGGCGCGGGCATTGTTTACCAGTAAATACGGCGAAAAAGTGAAAGTCTACTCCATCGGCGATTTTTCAAAGGAAGTGTGCGGCGGGCCGCACGTGCAACACACCGCGCAGATTGGGCAATTCCGCATTGCAAAGGAGCAGTCCTCTTCTGCCGGCGTTCGGCGGATCCGCGCAGTCATTTCCGGCGGCAGCCCGCTTGAACATTCGGATGAAGCGCAATGAGCGCACAGACTGCGCGGCGATTGTAACTTTATATGCCGGAGCGCAGTTATCTACTCAGTTTAATGTCGGATTTTGCAAGTTTAGCGATGCAACCCGCCGGTAATTCGGACGCATTAAACGAGAGGAAACAGGGGCAATTCCGAGTTGCATAAAACTCAAATTGCCCTTCTCAATTTTATAAATAGTAAGGAAGAGGATTTTACATGAAACGTCTGGTTCTTATTTTCACCGTTCTTTTTTCTGCAATGCTGCTGTCGGCGCAATCCGATCTGCAAGTTCTTGCGGTAATTAAACTCAACAAGAATGAAAGCATTACCGTCAAGCAGCTCAAAACGCGGGTGAGCGCGTACGAGATTCAACGCAAAAAACCGCTTTCCGTTGAAGACCGCAAAAAAGTGCTTGAAGCGCTGATTCAGGAACGGCTCGTAACGCAAGCGGCGCAGAAAGCGGGCATCTCGATTCCGGATAGCGTGGTGGAACAGAAGTTCCTCCAGCAGTTTACGCAGCAGGCGGGCATGACGCAGCAAGATTTAGAGCGGGAAGTGCAGGCGGAAATGAATGTTTCGCTGGAAGAATATATGAAACAGGCGTCGGGCATGACGGTTGCCGAATACAAGGCCTACCTCAAAAACCAGATGCTCGCGCAGCAATATATTATTTCTCAGCGGCAAAAGGAGCTGACGGGGGTATCGCCGTCCGATGAGGAAATCCGCGCGTTTTATGAACTGAACAAGGCGACATTTGTTTGGAGCGACATGGCAAAGCTCTTTGTGGTGATTGTGCCGAAAGACAGAAATGTTGAAGGCGCGCGCGCAAAGGCGAATGATTTGTATTCCAAGTTTAAGAACAAGAAGCTGACTGCAAATCAGCTCATCGTGGATTCAAAGAAGGATAATTCCGGCTTCCAGTCAGGTGAAATTCTCGTCAATAAAAATCAGGCAAGCGCACAGCAGCTCCAGTTTTCCTATCAGGAATTGCTCGACCTCTTTTCCAAAGACAAGAGCTACACTACGGATGTGCTTGACCGCGACAATTCGTTCGTATTTTGTTCCATTGTAAAAAAATACGATGCAAAAATGCTTAGCTTGAGCGACATCATTCAGCCGGAATCGACAATCGTTGTCTACGATTACATCAAGCAGTCCCTTGCGCAGCAAAAGCAGCTTGAATATCTGGCGAGCGCCGCGCAGGAAATTGCGGAAAGCCTTGAAACCGCCGAAAATCTTGACCGGAAAAAAACCGGCGATTCGCTCGATAAGCTGCTCAACTGGTAAGATATCGTGTCAAGAAGGATAGGACGGATTCTCGCATTCCAGGCGCTGTATTCGTGGAATGCGGCGCAGATTGCTCCGGAAGATTTACTTGCATTTTCGTGGCTTGAACCGGTTGAAGGCGATTCGGAAGATGAAAGCGCAATTTTCCGGGAGCAACTCAACCGGTTCAACGTGCTTGACGCGCAAAAAAGGGAAGAAACGTTTGCGTTCGCCCGGCTTTTGGTCAACGGCACGCTTGCGCATATAAACGAAATAGACGATACCATCAGAGCGCATCTGTCGAAGTCATGGCGGCTGGAACGCATCAACAAAGTTGCGCTTGCCGTCATGCGCTTCAGCATCTATACTATCCTCTATCAGCAGGACACACCGGTTTCCATTGTCATCGACGAAGCGGTTGAGATTATTAAAGATTACGGCGCAGAAGATTCATACAAATTCGTAAATGCCATCCTTGATAAAATCAGCAAAGAGACGGCGGCGGCAAAGAATTCGGCGGACAGCTGACGGAGGTTCTATGAGAAGGCTGTGCAAGAATTTTTTATACGCAGGGGCCTTGCTGCTCGTTGCGGCGGTTGCCCTTTCTTGTTCTATCCGCGCGGAGCGGAAATCATTCACGGCAGCGCTTGATCAAATCGATACCTTGATAAATCAGCGGCAATATAAAGATGCGCTCAAAGAACTTTCACTTATTGAAAAAAATGCTTCAACGCCGTTTGCGCGGCTCGGCATATACAAACGCTACCGGCTGCTCGGAGAGGATGCGAAGGCCGAAAAGATAATGGCCGCCGCGCTCAAAAAAAATCCCGACAACCCCGATCTCATTGCAGTGTATACGAATCTGCTCCTCCGCACCGGCCGGATTGAAGAAGCGCTCAAAAAAGGCGAACCGCTTAAAGGGGGGCGATACGGCTCCATTTATTCGGAAGCGGTTTTGGCTGCGGCCGCGCAAGAAAAAGAAGAAAACGCTCAGCTTTCATTTTTGACGAGCGATTATTTTCCGATTTTCTTTGATGCATGGATCGGCTCAAAAAATCAAGGGTGGCTGCGGAATTGCGCCGTAATCGACCTCCTAAACGGAAGCTATGCCGACGCCGCCGCGCTCCGCCCGCCGGAAATATACAGCGCAGACAGCGCGTATTTTTGGAGTCTTGTGATGTATGACGCTGCCCGTTTTATTGAAGCGGCGGAGTATGCCGAGCATGCGGTTGCCCTTTACGATTCGGCTGCGGTCAAATTGCGCCGCCGCGTTTCAAAAGAGGGAGTGATGTGCATTGCCGCGGACGCATACACAAGCGCGCGGGAATTGGAGAAGGCCGAAACCGTCCGGCGAACGATATTGAAAACCGCTGCTGACGGCTCCGGCGGCTGGGCGTTGAGCGAAGACGGCAAAACGGATTTTATGCGCGTCATTTTTGTAAACAGCGCGCGCTGGGCTGCAGACAACGACAATGATCCGCATTGCGCGGAACTTTTGATATTTGCAATCAACAAATGGCCGGATTATATTCCCGCATTGACCAGTTACGCGGATTTTGCCCTGCGGACAAGCCCGATGCGGCAGGAAGATTACGAGCAAACGCAGCTGCGGGATCAAGGTCTCGCCACGCTTGAAATGGAACGCTACGACAACCGCGCGCGCATTCCGATCAGCGATGCAATCAATCGGATAGAAGAGAGCATCAAGCGCACCGGCGAGCCCCTCTTGTTCATTTTGCGGTTGAATCTGAAATATAAAACGGACGAAACGCTTTCGCTCAATGATAAAAAGGCCGACCTGTGGCACATTCTTGAGCAGAATCAAATCGCGCCGGGCACCTATCCGCCGCTCATGCTGGATTTTGCGCTGAGCTTCTTGCTGCGCCACAACGGAGAGAAAGATGCGTTCGATTTGTTTTACAAGTACGCGCGTAATAAGTATGCCGTTGATGCGTCCGATTTTTGGGACGGCGTAGTGCGGAATATCCGCCGATTTTCGAAGGAAGAAGCGGAATATGCCGCGTACTTTGCTGCGCAGCTGTTGCGTTCGGAGGATGCGCTCCGGCTCTATGAATATTGCGTATTTGAAAACGGAGGAAATGAAGCGGAACGGATTATCTCTCCGCTCGTTTCCGACTATGCCTGCATGAATCTTGCGCAAATATATGTATCGCTCGGCAATACGAAGGCCGCTTTGGATTTGTATTCAAAATCCGTGGGCAGAACGGCCGATTTGAAGATCAAATCGCTTTTAATGTTCCGCATGGCAAAAATCTACAATACGATAAAGGATTATAAAAATGCGCGGATTTCGGTGGAATATGCGTTGACGCTCAATCCGCGTAATGCCGAAGCGCGTCTGTTATTCAATAAACTCAAAATGCTATAAAAAACGGCTTCCTGTTCGGAAGCCGTCTCAAGCGTCTACAACCTGCGCTATTCGATGATGGCGATAATGTCGCTCATTTTCAGAATGAGGTACTCTTCGCCGTCAATCTTTACTGCCGTTCCGCCATATTTTTCATACATAACCCGGTCGCCTTCTTTTACGGTAATCTTTTCATCTTCCGTTCCCGGACCGACGGCGACAACCGATGCCGTCTGCGTTTTCTCCTGTGCAGCGTCCGGAATAAAAATCCCCGATGCGGTTTTTGTTTCAGATTTGTCGCTCTTTACCAGAACTCTGTCTGCAAGTGGTTTGAGTTTCATTGTAATCATACTCCTGTCAATTCTGTTTGCTTAAAAAAAATCAAGAACAGCCGTTCTTTGCATTTAAATATACGGAAAAGACTTAGGGCGCGTCAAGCGGGGGCATTCCAGAGATTGTGTCCACGCCGAAAATACCGTGAACGGACGACTTACGGGCGGTGTCGATGCGATGCGACATATTTTTTGCGGCTCTGTTGCTGCTGAGCAGAATAGTGCCGGCGGTGTCTCGCTGCGCTGGATAAAGTAGAGAGGGATAGGCAAAAAGTTAGACGGCGGGGAATATTTTGCGCATCATCTTGAAGCGGAGTATGAAAAAAAGTATAAAAACGAAGCGATATGAAGAGGCGATTCGGATTCTGGAGGAAGGCAAGTTCGCCGATAAAGAATACCGCGGGCTGGTACAGTCATTCAGCAAAAAATAAAAAGAAATATACGCGGAAACCGGCCAGCATGAAAAATATAAAGATGAACTGTGGCGAACCGTATTGGAATATGACGCAGGCAATCTCGATATCTACAAAGAATTAAAAACGCATTACACAGTCCGTGAGTGGGAAGAAAAACGGGAGCTCATTTTTAACTGCAAAGCTTTGAGCAATATCGATGTGTTAATGCATAGGAAGGATTGTACGACAGGCTTTTGAAATTGGCGTTGGAATCGGAGAGAATGTATTACATTCTCAAATATGAAGATGCCTTAAAAGATTTAGCGCCCGGAAAAATCCTCAAGCGGTATGAAGCTGTCGTTCGGAAAAAGGCCGCGCATACTTCAAGCCGGACCACCTATCAAGAAAAAGCCGACTTATTAAAAAGGATGCAGCGCTATCCGAACGGTAACGAGGCGGTTCACGCGCTTATCGCAAATTCCGTGTTGCATACCGGCGGCGCACCGCGATGATGCAGGAGCTTGATGGCGTGTAGGATGCGATAACGGCAGGAAAATCGGATGGGAAACATTGAATCGCAGAGTGCTTATTCAACGCAACGGTAGGCGGAGCGAGCGCAACGCCCAATGCAAGCGATGGTGCCCGCGCCTGTTGGAGCTTGAAACGGAAAAGCTGCCGTCGCAGTAAAGGAATCGCGTGCCACCTCCCGACAGGCGAGAAGCTTTCAATATGGCCGTCTACCGACTCGGAAAATGTGGAGCTGCGAGGGCAAAAAGAACGGGAAGCGATAACGGCAAACAGGCACAAAAAATCGGAGGTGTCGCCGCACTGACGAAGAAACCGCCGATGCAATAGGCGACGCAATGAACAGCGGCTGCCGACCGGTATAGCGAGCTCGCAAGAGATAATGCGTGGTTCCATAAAGCGATTGCATCATGCATCCGTAGGTGCCGCTTACAACTCGCTCGCTATGTCCGCCTCCAACGTGCCGACGGGAAGCGATAGCAGCAAACGGGCGCGAAAATCGGAGGGGAACGCCGCACTGATGAACAAGCCGCCGATGCAATGAACAGCAGCGGCCAGCCGGTATAGCTCGCCCGCAACGGATAATGCGCGTTCCATAAAGCGAGAGCATCATGCATCTGTAGAGGTGCCGCTTACAACTTGATCGCTATGCCTGTGTCTCAAGGTGCAGGCGGGGAGCGATAGCGGCAAACGGGAGCGAAAAATCGGAGGTGTCGTCGCACTGACGAACAAACCGCCGATGCAATAGGCGATGCAATGAACAGCGGTTGCCGACCGGTATAGCGCGCCCCCAACGGATAATGCGCCATTCTATAAAGCGAGCGCATCATACATCTGTAGGTGCGGCCTACGACTTGCGCGCTATGCCTGTCTCAACATGCAGGGCGGTAGCGAAATCTGGTGATGCCGGTAGATCCGTCCGGCAATAGGGGAATCGCAGTAAAGGAAGCGCGGACGGCCTTTCGACAAGCGAAAAGCTTTCAATACGGCCGTACAGCGCCTCGGAAAATGTGGAGCAGGCGGGGACGAAAGAATGGGGATGCGATAGCGGCAACTGTGATCGAAAAATCGGAGGTGTCGCCGCACTAACGAGCAAGCCGCCGATACAATATGCCGTCGCGATGAACCGCGGCTGCCCGCCGGTGCGAGCGCACCCGCAACGCGGATAATGCGCCATTCCATAAAAGGAGCGCATCATGCATCCGTAGGTGCGGCTTGGAAGTCGCTCGCTATGCCTGCCTCAACGTGCTGGCGATGCCGGTAGAGCCGTCCGGCAATCAGGGAGCTGCACGCGCGGTTCCGCTCTTTTTGATTCCGCTAACTCTTTTTCTTCTGCTGCCGATATTTAAACCATGTTCAGATCTGCGGGATTTTTTCTCTTTTTTCTTTTTCTGACAAATCAAACTCATGCGATTGAAAGAAAGCCGCTGTATACGATGCCGCAGGCGCCGCTTCCTCCTCGCGCCGAACTTTCTGAGGGCAAGGCGTACATTATCGGGACGGATAAGGGGCTTTTTAAAGTCGGCGCGTCAAAAACGTCCGTTCCGCTTTGGACCGGCGGCAGCGTGGAGCAGATTGTCCGCGCGCAGGTTGCGGGCGCAGACGGCAAAGTCCTCGAATCGTGGTATTTCCGGACGGACAAAGGGATTCTATTCACTCAGGATTTGACGCGCTTTGAGCTGCGGAATGAAGGGCTGCCGCTGCTTACCATAAAAAAGTACGAAAACAAGCAGACGACATTTGAAAAGCGGGTGCATAGCTTAAAAGACATCGGCATAAACCCGCTCAATCACCTGCAGCTGGTAACGGCGACGAAGGATAGCGTGTATATCAGTCGCGACGGCGGGCTGAACTGGAAGTCGCTCGGTTCGATGAGCCGCTCGACGGCGGGGCTAAAGGCGGTCGCAATCGCCGATATGCCGAAACCCGCTGCGGACGGAAGCAGCGTCGGCACGGAGTTGGTCGTGTTCATGGCGCATCCGATTTTCGGCTTTGCGTACATCAAGCCGGATACGGCAAAACCTGCGTGGGTCGACGTGAGCGCAGGATTCGATATTATGAAATCCCTTTCCATGACCGACGAAATTTCGGATATTCTGCCGGTGGCGCGGCATACCGAGCGCGGCAGCTTTTGCGATGTGTATACGGCGCAATCCTATCTGCCGCGCATTTATCAATTCGACTGGACGAAGCGGCGCGCCGAATGCATATACCGCGGCAGGGAACCGGCGGATTCGATTGACGGGCTGTATGCGTTTGGCGACACGCTCATGTACTCGAAAATTGAAGGCTTCGGCGCAATCAATATGCGGACGCAGGAAAATCCGGGTACGCCCGAAAAGCTTGCCGACTGGAAAAATACGTTCAGCAGCGTACCCGGCACGACGAACGCCGCGTGGATTCCCGCGGATAAAACCGGATTCGGCACGGGGCTTTGCCTCAATGAATTGTGGATGCTCTATCCCGGCAGCATAAACACTCCGTATGCGCTCAAAGCGGCGAACAAAAAAAGTCTTTACGTTTCCGCCTACCAGTGCAGGCTCCAGTCCGGAATCGATAAATTTAAGAAAATCATCAACGACAATAAGCTCAACAGCCTCGTGATCGATATGAAAGACGATTACGGACTTCTCCGTTACGACGCAAAGGATCCGGCCGTCCTCGAAAAGGCGAAAATTACGCAGTATGCGGTGAATTTGGATCATTTTGTCGAAGAGTTCAAAAAGAACGGCACGTATTTGATCGCCCGCATTGTAACTTTTAAGGATCGGAATCTTGCGGCGTACGGCGGCGCGAAATACGCGGTGTGGAACGCTGCGACGCAGGGGCCGTGGGTCGGTACGCGCGGTTATGAAGACATTGTGAACGAAACGACGGGAGAAGTAACGGGCAAGCAGACGCTCTACTATGATGAGCGGTGGGTCGATCCGTATTCGCCTGAAGTGTGGGAGTACAATATTTTGGTTGCGCAGGAGTTGATTGCGCGCGGCTTTGATGAAATTCAATTCGATTATATACGCTTTCCGACGGACGGCTTAAACCTCCGCCATGCGGCGTACCGTTGGAAAAGCGAGGGCATGGATAAAGAGAGCGCTCTCATGTCGTTTTTGGCTTACGCGCGCGCCAATATTGCCGCTCCAATCGGCATTGATATTTACGGGGCGAACGGCTGGTACCGCAGCGGCACCCGTACCGGTCAAGATGTCGAAATGCTTGCCGAATATGTTGACGTAATCGGGCCGATGTTTTATCCGAGTCATTTCGAGCAAAGTTTTTTGAATTACGAGCCGTATCCCGACCGGACGTACCGCATCTACTATTACGGAACCTTCCGGAACACGGTGATGGCGCGGAACCGCGTTATCGTGCGCCCGTGGGTGCAGGCGTTCAAGCTGAATGTCAGCTATGACCGCGCCTATTACGGCAGCGCCTACGTGCAAAAGCAGATATTCGGCGTGCGGGATTCGGTAAACAACGGCTATATGTATTGGAATAATTCGGGGGAATACGCGACCATTCTGCCCGATATTGGAGACGACGCCTTGTATTCCGGCGCGGCAGCGGAAGCGGCCAAGACATTTAGAAAGCCTGCGATGGGGACGGCCCGCGCTCCGTTTTACAGCCCCGCGTCCGAAGTTTCTTCGCTTGATGCCGCAAGCAAAGCCGCCGGCGACAAGGAATTGCGCCCTGCGCTCGATGTGGAAATGCCGCGTCCGGTAAAGGCGCAGAGCCTTCCTGCTGCCGCGTGGAAAGCAAAAAAGAAAAAATAATGCAAACGCCTCACTACGCTCCCGAAGAACCGATTTGCGCGATTGCGACGGCGCTCGCTCCTGCCGCATTGGGCATTGTCCGCTGTTCCGGAGGCGGCTGCATCGAGCTGGTCGCCTCGATCTTTTCCCGTCCGGACGCGCTGCGTGCCGCTGAAGGCAACCGCGTTGTATACGGTTGGATTCAAGACGGGGCGGTGAAAATCGATGAGACGCTCGTTTCCGTTTTCCGCGCGCCGAAGAGTTTTACGGGAGAAGACATGGCGGAAATCTCCTGCCACGGGGGAATCGGAATTGTTCTTGCAATCAGAAACCTGCTTTTAAGAACGGGATTTCGCCAAGCGGAGCGCGGAGAATTTACGTTCCGCGCGTATATAAACAGCAAGGCCGACCTGACGAAGGCGGAGGCGGTGCGGGAGATTATCGACAGCCGTACCGCACAGGGGCGGAGTCGGGCTGCAGGGCGGCTTTCCGGCAATCTTTTTCGGGAAATCGATGCGGTAAAAAAGCTGCTGACCGAAACGCTTGCGGCAATCGAAGTTGAAATCGAGTATCCCGAAGATGAAGAGACGATTGCGGACGTTTTTGACCGCAGCGCGCTTTACCGTGCCGAGCAGACGCTGCAACGCCTTTCGGACAGCTGGATGGCGGAAAAATTGTATCAAGACGGCGCGCGCGTCGTCCTCTGCGGGCGGACGAATGCCGGAAAATCGAGTTTGTTTAACGCCTTATTGAAAGAGGAGCGGGCAATCGTTTCGGAAATTGCGGGTACGACGCGCGACTGGCTGGAAAGTTGGGCGGATTTTGACGGCGTGCCCGTGCGCCTGTTCGATACGGCGGGCTTACGCGCGACGGAAGACGCGATAGAAGCGCAGGGCGTAGAACTTTCGCGCGCGCTTTCTACGGATGCCGATGTCATTTTGTATCTGGTCGACGGCCGCACGGGGCTTACCGATGAAGATTGCGCTTTTCTTGCCGCGCGGACTCGGCCTGCTGTCATTGTGCAGAATAAAAGCGATGCGGCCGATTTTAGGGCGTGCGAGACGCTGCCTCCCGTTGAAGCTGTGGTTTGTGTGAGCGCGAAGACGGGTGCGGGGCTTCCGGCGTTGTTTACGGCGATTAAAACGCTGCTGGTAAAGGATGTAGGCCAAACGGAGCGGCCGCAAGCGGGATTGGGCTCGCAGCGGCAGAAAGCGGCAGTAGATAGCGCGCTTGAAAGCGTTCGGCACGCCCTCTCGCCAGAAAACGGCGGCTTCCCGCTACCGGCGGATGCGGTCATACAGGATTTAGAGGAAGCGCTCTATGCGCTCGGCGAAATTACTGGAGAAGTATCCGCCGACGATATTTTAGAAACCATCTTCAGCCGCTTCTGCGTCGGAAAGTAGCCGCCCGACAAGAAGGGGGCGATGCTACAGCGATGTGCCTTTGGCATACGCGCTCAATCGTATGGACGGCGGCGCAGAAGTTTCCGATGCGGAAGGAGACGATATGTCGGCAGCACGGTGGAAAATGGTTCGTAAAAAGGATAGCCGGTCGGCCGTCCGCTCCGTTGCCCTTCCGTCATCTGCGTGCAAACTCCGGCGGCTGCGGCCCCTCTCAACATCCCCATACTACCGCTCGCACAATAATTATCCGCGTTCCTCCCAGCCTCCCCACCCACAGCTACCGCGCTCCCCCCAGCTCTACCGCCTGCAGCTACCCCGTACGCTGGCGAGTTAAACGGTTTACCCATAGCTCTAAAATATGGAAATACAGCTGGGATTCCAAAGGGCGAGGCGGACGGCAGAGAACCGGACGTAAAAAGGATAACCAGTCGACCGTCCGCTACAAGTTTGCCGTAAGGCAAACTTGTTCACGTCCCGTTCTTCCGGCCGCCCCGATACACACTTATCGGCCGCCCCGATACACACTTATCGGCCGCCCCGATACACACTTATCGGCCGCCC